>JAZLDJ010000112.1:0-4770 GCA_045614685.1 Alistipes sp.
CTGATATTGGTGGGTGTCTATGCTCGTTTGCGCTATAAGATGGATTTCTTTACGATTATGGGCGTGTTGTCGGGTTGTATGACAAACTCGATAGCGTTGAACTACGCCAATTCATTGGCAGGCAGCGATATGCCGGCAATCAGCTACGCTACGGTCTATCCATTGGCGATGTTCTTGCGAGTGGTAATAGCCCAGACGATGTTACTGATGTTACTATAAAAAACGTGTCCAAAATTTTGGACACGTTTTTCTAGTCTATTTTGCTACATACAAATCTTTTTTGATGGTATATTTAATTGCTAAGAATAGTGGTATCGAAGCAACTAAGAATACAATGCCCATCAAATACATTCCTCCTGTAAGACCAATACTTGGTTTTAACGCACCAAGCAACCATGGCGAACAGCAAGAGAGTAGATATGCGAACATCAGGATAAATGATGTTGCCATAGATCGGTAGCGAGGCTCAATCACATCATATAGAGATGCAAAGGTGTTTGAGTCGTAGATGCCTTTGAAGAAACCAAAACCGGCAAGGGCGATACAAACAATCGCTTCGCTTGAGGCCTTTCCTGCCAGGAAGAAGAATGGTGCACCCAACACCAATCCTACAACCAACATCCAAACTCGTGCGCTCTTGTACTTTCCTACGCTCTTATCAGCAATGCGAGCTCCAACAAAGACACCGATGATAGATGCCATTTGCGGATAGAACGATGCGTCAAATGCAGCTCTTGTAGAGCCAAGATGGAAGTTCTCCTGGAGATATGCAGGACCCCAAACATACATCGCCTGACCAGAGAACTGGTATCCGGTCAATGCAATTGCGAGCAACCAAGCTGTTGGCGATGTGAAAAACGCACGAAAGCCTCCTCCAATAAGTTGTCCCAATGGCTCTCCGCTATTCTGCGCCTTATCTGGTCTGATTCGCCAAGCCATTAAACCGGCTAAGAGAATTCCAAATCCACCAAAGATAAAGAATGCCGAACGCCAACCAAAATACAATGCCAATTGAGTGGCAATCAAGCCACTAATAATAAAGCCGATGTAGAGAGCTGTCTGGTGGGCTGAAATAGCGGTTGCACGGGTGCCTTCGCTGTGATTTTCGCTAATAAGCTTATTTGCTGAAGGCGAGTAGAATGCCTCTCCACCTCCCGTAGCTACACTACGCAACAAGATAAGCGCTGGAAGACCGGCAGAAAGACCTGTAAGCATAGTGGCTGTGCTCCACAGCAATAAGGCGTAGACGATTATCCACTTTTTGCTCAATCTATCGCCAAGAATACCTGCTACCGGAAGCAAAATACCATTTACCAGCAACAACGCAGTACCAACTAAACCAATCTGGGACGATGAAAGTCCCAGATCGGTTTGAATATCCAATAGGAGTACATTGAAAATCTGGCGATCCGCTTGGTTGAAAAAGAAAGCGATAAAGAGCCAGATGACCAACTCCCACTTGTATGGAATTGTCTTCTTCATAGGTTAGAAGTAAACAGGCTGTCCTGTGCGAACACTCTCGTAGCAAGCATTCATAGCCTCGATAGTGCGGCGGTGCCAGCCAAGGTTAATCTTCGGTGTGCGGTTGTTGCGTACGCAGTCAACGAACTCGTCTACCAAGCCAATCCACTCATCGAAATAGGTGTATTGAACGGTATAACGGTCGTTAGGAGCTCCATTGTGATAAACATTCGGGCCGAACGAATCGACAAGCATAACACCCTTCTCTCCGCTGATATTGAAGTTCACCTCCATACGCTTAGGGAATACCTCCCAACCTGGAGCAGGTACCTTCAAGCGCTCCTCCAAACGCGACCACGATGGGTCGAGAAGGAAACTAACACCATTCTTCATCTTTCCATTTACGAGAATAATATCCTCCTCCTCAATGTCAGGACGAATATTTGGGCCCACCTCTGCGTAGATATACTCATAGTCGCTACCAGTGAGCCAACGAATCATATCAAAGATATGTGGGTGATCGCAAAGTGCGCCGCCACGGAAACGAGGATCGCCCTCGCGAAGATGCTCGCGACGACCATAGCTCAACTCAGGAACGCCCTGCCAAGGGAATGCCCATACTGGCGAGAGGGTGATGTTTGTAGCGTTGAATGATGCAACATTACCGAGAGCCTTCTTTGCAAAGAGCTCCTTCATACGGTAAACAACAGGGTTGTAGTGCATCTCCAACTCAATCTGGAATACAATACCCGCCTCTTTAACCACCTTCATCATCTCGTCGTACTCCTCCATATTGAATGTAGGAATCTTCATCGACAAAACATGAATACCACGACGAGCGCAGTTCTTAACCTGCTCGAGGTGACGACTATTAGCTGATGCGATTACAACTGCCTCGATCTCTGGGTGAGCATCGAACATCTCATCGTCGCTCATATAGCAAGGAATTTCGTTGTATCCATAGTGGTAGAATACATCGCGAACCTCCTCTGTTTCAGCCGAAACAGCAACCCAATCCAAAGCTGGGTTATCGTGCAAAGTCTGGAAATACTTTCTTGTATGTCCGTGTGTAAGTGATAAAATCGCTATCTTGACCGGTTTCATAATGCAATCTTTTTATGTGTTTCATTTGATTCGAATGCGGCTTTCACAGCTGCCGAGATGTGAGCATCCTGAGCTGCGTGCCACTCCTTCTTAGAGCTATCCTTCAAGAAAGCAAAATATGCACGAACTTTCTCTATCTGCTTGTCGTCAAGACCAAACAACTCGCTGTCTGTATCTTTGAACGCAGCAGGCTCCTGTGTCATCAAATAGATTGACTGCTGAGGAATTTGAGTATCAACAACGATGTCGCTACCAACGCCTCTACGAGCGATAATTTCGTGACGATCTACTTCCGCCTGACCCTCTGGCAACAAATTACCAACCTCTACACTGCCGATAATACCGTTGTCCAACTTGATAATTACACTACCGCTTCTATTGTCGGTAAATGCAGCGTGAAGAGCTACAATCTTGTGGCCTGTGATAAACTCTGCGAGGTCAAATTCGCGATATAGAAGATCCTTCAACTCGGTCTCTGCGTTTGTCAGGTGGCAGAAGCGAAGAAGGCAAGGGTGCTCCAAAGTGTTCGAAGATACCAACTTCTCCAACTCTACATACTTTCTGTTGCAACGCCAAGGTTGAATCGGAAGTGCCATGTCCAAATCTGCAATGCAGAAAGGAACACTATACTTATTTAATAAGGCCAACAAAGCCTCTTTTTCCGTTCTCATAATTACAAGCACTTTACTCGGTTGAAATACTTTTTCAAATATGCAGCGTTAATCTCGTCGCCACCAGGACGGTTTGCACTCGACCATACAGGAGGGTTGATACCCTGTGCAATACACTTGTTGATGGTGTCAATCTCCAACCAGTGAGCGATATAGAAATCTACGATATTCGATACAGGGCCGAAGCTACGATCGAATCCTGGAATCTCGATAAGGGCATCGCCAACAGGGTTGTAGTCGTCGATACATACATCTGCGATGTCGAAGAGGTTCATCTTATTCGAGTGACGAATGAAGTGATCCTCTGGCATCTCGTTCTGCCAGTACGAAGACGAGATAGCGATAATCTTCGCTCCGCAACGCTTAGCCTCCAAAGCTGCATCGATAGTTGCAGGGTTGATACCAATGTTGTGGAAGAGAATAAATACCTCTCCTGGCTGAATTTTGTAGTACTTTACGATACTGCTTCCATAGTTCTCGGTGCGCTCAAGCTCAAGATACTTCAAAGCCTGATTGAACACCGAAAGACCTGTCTCCATAATAGGGTTGATGTTCGACAAACCACCAGCACGGAAGAACATCTCTCCCATTACCAAAGTTGTGTGACCGCCACCACCATAGACATGAATCAACTCGTCCTTCTTGATAGCCTCAACCATTAAGTCAGTAGCCTTCGAGATATTTTCAGCCTGTTCGTTACGAACTCTGTCGAGAATCTCCTTTGCTTTGTCGAGAAATCCCAAATCTGAATGTGCCATACTTTATACTATATTATGGTAGTTATTTCTTAATTTTATATTCAGGGTCGAGTACCTCACCGTATGCCTCGCCGAGTGTATCCCACAACTTGAGTGCGTGAGGAGCAGCCAAAACGGTACCGTGGCCACCACGATAAGTCCAAGCAAAGAGACTCTCTACGCCCTCTTCAGCATAGTAGTGAACCATCTCCTTAACTCGGTTCATATTCTCTGGCTCGTTGAAGTAGCCCATCAACCAACGCTGGTTGCCCTTGCCGTGACGCTTTGCAACATCTACAGTACGCTTTGTTACATTCTCTACAAAGCTCTGTGGCAACGAGTAGTTGATGATAGTTGTAGAGAAGACATCGAATGCCTTTGTTGCAGCAACCTTATCCCAGTTGTCGTAACCACGACGCTCGGTTACATAGTAAGTATTCTGTGTTGCGTGTACGCAGCAGATAATCTTCGAATCAGGGCGAATAGCCTTAATCTTCTCCGAAGCTACACGGAGAGTCTCGAGAGCCTCGTTCTCGCGGAACTGAACAACCTCAGGGGTGATCAACTTAGGCATCTCGTAGCCATACTGCTGCTCGAACTTCTTCTGGCAGATAGGGCAACGGCAAGCCCAATCGTCTGCAACACCACCTGTGATAGATGCGATACCCTTTGGAAGAGCGTAGTGTGGCTCATCCCAGAAGAAACCATCAGCAGGTACCTCCCACGCTAACTTCTCACAGATACGATAGAAGTAGTCACGGAAAGCAGGGGTATTAAAGCAAGCGTGAGGCAATGGC
>JAZLDJ010000113.1:0-23655 GCA_045614685.1 Alistipes sp.
CGACTTTTAACCATTTACCCTTTTTACCTTTTTACCCCCCCCCGTTAAAAGGGTAAAAAGGGTAAAAAAGGTAAATTCGTTAAAAAATTTAACCAAAACTCTTGACAAACGGGTTTTGATGTTGTATATTTGCACCGTAAACGGTAGCCCTCGGCAGGGTACCACCGCACGGCTACCATCCAACTAACAATCCAAATATACACACTACTATTATGACTACAACCAATTATCAATTGGGTGTGGTAGCCCCCTCTGTGTCGTCGTCGAACGCCACGTCGGTGGGTACTGCACCACCGCAAATGTTCGCCTCGCTAATGCGTGAGGCCGAAATGCTCTCCGAGCCTACGCCCGAGGAGATTGCCGAAGCCGACCGTATACTCAACGAGGCTTTGGCCCCCTACGTCGAACAAGATATCTATCTGCGTGAGCGTGAACTACGCAAGGAGGTGCTCACGGAGCAGGTCTCACCCCACCTGTTCGACCTATCTAAACCTACACCTCCAATAAAACCAATTATTGAACGTGCAGGTGCAACCATAGCCTCATTAGGTAATATTTCGGCTGTGGTGGGTGCCGCCAAGAGCAAGAAGACATTTCTATGTACTGCTCTTGTTGGAGGCTTGCTCTCCGAGCGTGGCGACTTCGGCATCACACCGCGCCTTGCGAAGGTCTTGTGGGTAGATACCGAGCAGTCGGAGCAGCACGTTCGTAAGGTTATAGAACGTATCCACCGCCTTGCGGGATGGAGTGCCGAGCGCAACTGCGGTATGCTCCGCACCCTAACGCTCCGCGAGGTGGAGCCCAAGCGACGAGCCGAGCTACTATATATGGCTATAGAGCTCTATCATCCTCAGCTTGTGGTGGTGGATGGCATCAGCGACTTGATGTACAACACCAACGACATAGAGGAGAGCGACCGCATACTGGGGCGGTTGATGGCTCTCTCTACAGAGTATAATTGTCATATACTCAATGTGTTGCACACCAATCCCGATAGCGACAAGGCGCGTGGACACATAGGCTCGGCGCTACAGCGCAAGGCCGAGACCGTGGTCTTTGTCCACAAGGTGGGCGAGTCGTCGGTGGTGGAGCCTCAGTTCTGCCGTAACGAGGAGTTCGAGCCCTTCGCCTTCATTATCGACGAGGAGGGGCTACCCGTAGAGTCGGATATGCCGAGGGATGTCGGAGGCGAGACGCGCAACAACGTGGTGCGAGTGATGGAGTCGTTCTATCCGAATGGTATCGAGCGTACCATCCTGATAGATAGAGTGATGAGTGAAACGGGAGCGACCTATGGATGTGCGCAGGTCAAGATAAGTAAGGCGTTGAAGTCGGGCAAGCTTATATCGGATGGCAAGACCATTCAGCTGCCGTAGAGATTTAACGAATTTAACCTTTTTAACCTTTTTAACCTTTTTAACGGGGGGGGGGTAAAAGGTTAAATGGTTAAATGGTTAAATGGCGCGAAGGTTTTATGACGTCGCCAACAAAGTTGGCTCTTTGGCGGCGGAGGCAGAGCCTCCTTTATGGCGGCGCAGTCTGACGACTGCTTTATGGCGCGCGTCACAGAGGGCGAAGCCCGACAACAAAAAAAAAGAGTTGAGAATCTCTCAACTCCTCTCTCCTCTCTCCTCTCTCCTAACTCCTCTCTACTCCGCAAAGTGCTTGTAGAAGAGTGGCAGAGTCTGTAGTCCCTTGTCGAACTGTGCGAGGCCGTAACTCTCGTTAGGTGAGTGTATTGCGTCCTCCGCGAGGCCGAAGCCGATGAGGATAGACTTGATGCCGAGGATGCGCTCGAAGCCACTCACGATAGGGATTGAGCCTCCCGAGTAGAATGGCAATGGCTTGCGTCCGAACGACTCCTCCACAGCCTTTTCGGCAGCCTTGTAGGCCTCCATGTCGGTAGGCGAGACGTATGGCGCACCGCCGTGCAAGAACTTCACGTTCACCTTCACGCTCTTTGGGGCGATCGTGCGGAAGTGCTCCTCGAACAAGCGTCCAATCTCCTCGAAGTCCTGGTCGGGAACCAGTCGCATCGAGATCTTGGCGTAGGCTCGCGATGGGATTACGGTCTTGGTACCCTCCTCGGTGTAACCACCCCAAATGCCATTCACGTCGAGCGATGGGCGGATGCCTGTGCGTTCGATGGTGGTGTAGCCCTCTTCGCCCTCAACATCCTCAATATCAAGTGCTTGCTTGTAGCTCTCGAGGCAGAATGGAGCCTCGTTGAAGGCCTTACGCTCGGCGTCGGTGAGCTCGCGCACCTTGTCGTAGAAGTGAGGTATGGTGATGTGTCCGTGCTCATCCACGAGCGACGACACAAGGCGAGTCAAGACGTTGGCAGGGTTAGCCACAGCACCTCCGAAGAGGCCCGAGTGCAGGTCCTTGTTCGGGCCGATAACCTCCACCTCCATATAGGTGAGTCCGCGTAGTCCGCAGGTGATAGATGGTGTGTCGAGCGAAATCATCGAGGTGTCCGACACGAGGATGATGTCAGCCTGAAGCTTCTCCTTGTACTCCTCGCAGAAGCCATAGAGCGACGGCGAGCCAATCTCCTCCTCGCCCTCGAGCATAAACTTCACGTTGCATGGGAGGGAGTCGGTGGCACACATAGCCTCGAAGGCCTTGATGTGCATGAAGGACTGACCCTTGTCATCGTCGGCACCACGGCCGTAGATGCGGTTGTTGATGATTGTAGGCTCGAAGGGGTCGGTATTCCACTCCTCGCGAGGGTCTACGGGCATAACGTCGTAGTGGCCATATACCAAGACGGTCTTTGCCTCGGGCGAGACAATCTTCTCGGCGTAAACCACTGGGTTTCCAGCAGTTGGGATAACCTCGGTGGTGTCGGCACCTGCCTTTGCGAGGGCCATAGCCAAGTGCTCGGCGCACTTCACCATATCCTCCTTGTGCGACGATTGTGCGCTGATTGACGGTATGCGCAACACCTCGAACAACTCCTCGAGGAATCGCTCTCGGTTCTCTGAAATGTATGCTTTAACTCGTTTCACAATTAATAATTGTTAATTTTGCATTCTGCATTTTACATTCTGCATTTTTTACAGTCCCGCTACCTCCTTAATCTCGGCGATGAACTTCTCGGCTACTGCGTCGGCCTCGTTCTGCGACTTAGCCTCGGTGTAGATGCGGATGATAGGCTCGGTGTTCGACTTGCGAAGGTGTACCCAGTATGGCACAAAGTCAATCTTCACGCCATCGATGTCGTTCACACGTGCACCCTCCACGTTCGAGTAACGCTCCTTGGGGGTTGCGAGTACCTTGTCCACGTCGATTGCAGGGGTGAGCTCAATCTTGTTCTTCGATGCATAGTAGGCAGGGTAGCGCGAGCGCAAAATCGACATCTTGCAATCCATCTCTGCAAGGTGGGTCAAGAAGAGTGCCACGCCAACCAAGGCATCGCGACCATAGTGCAACTCCGGATAGATAACTCCACCATTGCCCTCGCCACCAATTACGGCGCCGGTCTCCTTCATCTTGGTCACCACGTTCACCTCGCCCACGGCCGATGCTGCATAGGAGCAGTCGTATACTGTAGTTACATCGCACAACGCGCGCGAAGACGATAGATTCGAGCAGGTGTTACCCTTGGTGCGCGAGAGAACATAGTCAGCCACAGCCACCAAGGTGTACTCCTCGCCAAACATCGTTCCATCCTCGTTCACGAGTGCCAAACGGTCTACGTCGGGGTCTACTACAACACCGAGGTCGGCACCCACCTCCACGATAACCTTCGATATCTCGGTGAGGTTCTCGGCGAGTGGCTCAGGGTTGTGTGCAAACTGACCATTAGGCTCGCAGTTGAGCTTCACAACCTCGCAGCCGAGCTTCTCGAGGAGTGCGGGAATTACAACACCGCCAATAGAGTTTACGGCATCTACAACCACCTTGAACTTGCGTGCCTTAACCTTCTCAACATCAACGAGGTCGAGGGCCAACACTTGGTCTATGTGTGTAGGGTTGAAATCCTCGCGCGAAATCACCTTTCCGATGTTCTCCACATCTGGGAATACGAAGTCCTCAGCCTCTGCCAATGCGAGCACCTGCTTGCCCTCCTCAGCATTGAGGAACTCGCCCTTCTCGTTCAGAAGCTTGAGAGCGTTCCACTGCTTCGGATTGTGCGATGCGGTGATGATGATACCGCCATCAGCCTTGTGGGTGATTACGGCCATCTCGGTGCCTGGAGTGGTGCACAAACCAACGTTGATGACGTCGGCACCACAGCCGAGGAGTGTGCCCTCGATGATGTCATTAACCATCTCGCCCGAGATGCGAGCGTCGCGACCAACTACGATGCGAAGCTTCTTGGCCTCATTCTTGCTAGCAATGAAGCGAGTGTAAGCAACAGTGAACTTTACGATGTCGATGGGGGTGAGGTTCTCGCTCACTACGCCACCGATTGTACCACGAATACCTGAAATAGATTTAATCAGTGTCATAGGCTTAGTTTTTATTGTAAATAAAAAAAATTAGGTTTTGCTTTGAAATTCGATGTAAATGTACTACTTTTATGCCAAATATCCAAGGAATGGTCTAAAAACGATATAAATATGTCTAAACAGAGAATTATTCCCGCTTCAGAGCTCATAATTAACGAGGATGGCTCGATATTTCACCTTCACCTTCGCCCCGAGCAAATCTCGGACATAGTGATGTTGGTTGGCGACCCTGCTCGCGTAGATATGATTGCTTCCTACTTCGACAACATCGAGTGCAACGTCTCGAGCCGCGAGTTCAAGACCATCACGGGCTCGTATAAGGGCCGTCGTATGACTGCGCTCTCTACGGGTATCGGCACCGATAATATCGATATCGTGGTCACCGAGTTGGATGCCTTGGCCAATATCGACTTCTCAACACGTCAGGTTAAGGATGAGTTCAAGCAACTCACACTGCTTCGCCTTGGCACTTCGGGAGCCTTGCAGGAGGATATCGAGGTTGGTGAGCGCGTCTTCGCACGCACCTCGGTGGGCTTCGATGGCTTGCTCAACTACTACGCTGGCCGTAACGATGTCTGCGACCTCCCTATCGAGGCTGCATTTGTCGAGCATACGGGCTGGAATCCACAACTCACAGCACCGTACTTCGTAGATGCAGACGCGAGCTTGTTCGAGCTCTTCAAGGATGTCACACGTGAGGGTATCACCATTGCAGCTCCGGGCTTCTATGCTCCGCAGGGACGCTGGGTACGCCTCAAGCCACAGGATGTGGATTTGAATGCCAAGATTGAGTCGTTCCGCTACGAGGGACGCCGTATCACCAACTTCGAGATGGAGTCTTCGGCCTTGGCAGGATTGTCGGCCCTCATGGGCCACAAGGCGGGTACGGTCTGCACCACCATCGCACAACGCATTGCGAAGGATGCCTGCACCGACTACAAGCCATTCGTGAAGCAGATGATTGAGGAGGCCCTCGAGAAGTTGGCTACGCTGTAGAGAGACGAGAACGGCTAGTAAGGGCTAGTAACGGCCAGTAAGGGCGCGCGCCATAGAGGGTGACAGCCCGACGCCACAGAGCACCGCAGGTGCGACGCCACAGAGGGCTGAAAGCCCGACGTTAAAAGAACCTCGCGCCAAAAAACCGAAAACATAACAAATAAAGTATAAACGTAAAAACAAACAGAAATTATGAAATTTACAGTATCAAGTTCGGCTTTGTTGTCGCTTTTGGCAACAACCGGTAAGGTTATCAACAGCAAGAACACACTCCCAATCCTCGACTACTTCTTGATGGAGCTTTCGGGTAACGAGTTGAAGGTTACCACTTCGGACCTCGAGACCTCGCTCGTAGGCAAGATTCAGGTCGACAACGTAGAGGAGGAGGGTTCCGTAGCAGCACCTGCCAAGCTTATGCTCGACGTGTTGAAGGAGTGCTCGGAGATGCCACTCACCCTCGAGGTTAACAACTACAACTGGGAGATTGTTATCTCTTGGAATAGTGGTCAGTCGTCTGTTCCGGGTGCCAACCCAGTGAGCTACCCACAGACCCACGAGCTTTCGGAGGATAAGACCGAGGTGTCGCTCGACGTTGACGTGTTGGTAAATGGTATCAACAAGACCATCTTCGCTACCGCAGACGATGAGTTGCGCCCAGTGATGAATGGTGTATACTTCAACCTCGCCGAGAACGAGCTCACCTGCGTGGCTACCGATGCCCACAAGTTGGTGAAGTATGGCGTGGAGTGCGCTTGCGGTGTCAAGGCTGCATTCATCCTTCCAAAGAAGCCTGCCAACCTCTTGAAGAACCTCTTGCTCAAGGAGGATGGCGAGGTTAAGATGACCTTCGACCAGAAGAACGTAGTCTTCGAGCTTTCGAACAGCACTTTGGTTTGCCGCCTCATCGAGGGTGCATACCCTAACTACAACGTAGTTATCCCACAGGCCAACCCTAACAAGTTGCTCGTGGACCGCATTGGCCTCTTGAACGCAATCAAGCGTGTGGCAGTATGTTCGAACCCAACCACCAACCTCATCCGCCTCAACATCCGCGATAATAAGGTTGTGCTTGCGGCTCAGGATATCAACTTCGCAATCTCGGCAAACGAGACCTTGGCGTGCAGCTACGAGGGTGCACCAATCGAGATTGGCTTCAAGAGTACCTTCTTGGTGGAGATTCTCTCGAACCTCGAGACTCCAACCATCTTGGTTGAGTTGGCCGACTCGTCGCGTGCTGGTGTCTACAAGCCAGTCTACGACGACGTACAGAGCAGCAATACCTTGATGCTCTTGATGCCGATGATGATTAATGCATAAAAAGTTGGAAAAGACTCTTAAAGTGATCAAGGCGCAACGATAAATTAGGGGTATTAGGGTCGTTAGGGTCGTTAGAGGAGCGCTTAAACTCTCTAATAATCTCTAACGCCTCTAACGCCTCTAACGCCTCTCAAAATAAAATATGAAATTAAACTTGAAGCGCCCGATGGTCTTCTTCGATTTGGAGACCACGGGCACCGATATCACATCGGACCGTATAGTCGAGATCTCGGTTGTTAAGGTTATGCCCGATGGCGAGCAGATTATTCGCACACGTCGCATCAACCCCGAGATGCCCATCCCTGCCGAGGCTACAGCCGTGCACCACATCACCGACGAGGATGTCAAGGATTGCCCAACACTCCGTCAGGTGGCCAAGTCGTTGCGCGAGTTTATGATTGGCTGCGACTTCTGTGGCTTCAACTCCAACCGCTTCGATTTGCCGATGTTGGCCGAGGAGTTTATGCGTGTTGGTGTCGACGTAGACTTCTTCAAGAAGGCCAAGTATGTCGATGTGCAGAACATCTTCCACAAGAAGGAGGAGCGCACCTTGGTGGCAGCCTACCGCTTCTACTGCGGCAAGGAGCTGGAGGGCGCACATAGTGCCGATGCCGACACGTTGGCAACCTACGAGGTGTTGTGTTCGCAGTTGGACCGCTATGCCGATTTGGAGAATAGCGTAGATTTCCTCTCGGAGTTCTCTTCGCGAGGCAAGACGGCAGACTTTGCGGGCCGCATTGGTATCGACGACAATGGCGTGGAGGTATTCAACTTCGGTAAGTACCGCGACCAATCTGTCGAGGCTGTGTTCCGTCGCGAGCCAGGCTACTACGATTGGATTATGAATGGCGACTTCCCGTCATACACCAAGAAGATTTTCACCGAGATTAAGTTACGACTCAAATAGTTTTAGATGAAGTTACGCACTTTCGCAATAGCCCTATTCGTTAGTCTCTTTGTTGCCGTTGGCTCTGCTTCGGCACAAGAGATTGTTGTAGTTGATGGCGTCAAGTATCGTGTGCACGATGTGGTGAAGGGTGAGACCCTCTACTCGCTGGCACGCCAATACGGAGTTACGGTCGATGAGATTATCGCAGCCAACGAGACGTTGGTCGATGGCTTGAAGGCCGATAGTCGCATTCGCATCCCTATGCCAACCGAGGCTAATGCCGAGCCAAAGACAAAGGCCGAGAAGAAGGCCGAGAAGAAGGCCCAAGCCGAGGAGCTCGCAGTTATCGAGCCGGTGCAGACCGAGTCGGTACCAGTCGTGCCTGTGCAGACCGAGCCTACACCTGTGGTGGAGACTGTCGTAGAGACTACCGTAGAGCCCGTTGTCGAGACCGTTCAGCCTGCTGTAGTGCCTGTTGCTCCAACTACCGAGCCAACTACCGAGCCAACTGCGGAGAAGGTCGCAGAGGTTGCTCCTATAACCGAGAATAGTGCCCCAAATGGCACCGATTCGTTGCAGATGAACACTGCACCAACCTCACCTGCACACTTTCGTAAACTCAAGCAAAACGACGTTGCAGAGGTGGCTTTGATGTTGCCTCTTGGCTCGACAGATAAACCTGCGGCCAACTATCTCGACTTCTACCGAGGCTTCCTCATTGGACTCGATAGCGTGCGTATGGCAGGCTATTCGGTCAACCTCACACTCCACAACACTGCCCACGACTACCTCCGCGTAGATATGCTTACCGCCTTGGGCACGTTGGCCACTACCGACTTGGTCGTAGGCCCTGTCTACGAGGATGAACTCATCCCTATCGCTTCGGCATTTCGCCTAATGGGTACGCCTATAGTTTCGCCATTGGCCGACCTGAAGCACATCTCCAACGACAATGTCTTCCAGATGTCGCCATCGCAAGCAAGCAAGTACAACAAGGTGAAGAACCTCTTCGATGGCTCGCGTAGGGTAGTTATCATCTCTGCCGAGAGTGTCGATGCCGAGTTCGACGCCGAGGTTAGAGCGCTCATTCAGCCAGGTACTACGGTTGTCGAGCACAAATATGTCTACGAGCACCCATCCGTTATCGAGAAACGCGAGAAGGCATCAGGTGGAAAGGCTGCACCTTCGCCAAGCGATTTGACCCCTCTCTTGCGTGGCAAGACCCCATCTGTCGTGGTCATCACCGCCAAGAACGAGGTCGATGTCGATAGAATACTTGCAGCCTTGGCTGCAGCCCGCACATCGCTCGTGTCGCGTTCAATCTCAATAACGCCATTCGAGGTGCTGGGCAACAATCGCTGGAATCGCTTTGTGAATATCGACCGTGCCAACCTCTTCGCCACAAATGTCATTATGCTCTCGACCTATCACGCTCGTCGTAGCGAGCCTATCGTGAAGGCCTTCGATAGCCGCTTTGTCAATGAGTTTGGCTCTATCCCTACACGCTATGCCTACCGAGGCTACGATGCAGCAGTGGTGTTTGTGCGTGCACTGTTCGAGAATATCGACACAGGCTTGCAGACCGAAACCATTCGCCCTCTGCTCACCCCATACCGCTTCGAGTACAAGTATGGTGGCGTGCGCGTGAATAGCGAGTGGGTGAAAGTTATGTACCACAACAACTACACCATCACCAACGACTAACCATGGCAGCATTCACATCCCCAATACCCGAGAAGACCATCGAGCGACTCAGCGAGTACCGCCGTACGCTCCTTGCTTGCCACAAGCGTGGCATCACGCACGTCTTTTCGCACATCTTGGCAGGTATGCACGGCATCACGGCTGTGCAGGTGCGCCGCGATCTGATGCTCATAGGCTTCTCGAGCGACACGAAGAAGGGCTACGACGTGAAGGTGCTCATCGACTTTATCGACTCGATACTCTATAGCGAGAACACCATGAAGGTGGCCGTTATGGGTATGGGACACCTTGGTCAGGCCATCACCAAGTACTTCAACTCCAAGCAGCTCAATATCCGCATCACCACAGCCTTCGATGTCGACGACAAGAAGGTCGGACAGACCATTATGGATATCCCGTGCTACCACATCGACGACTTCGAGGAGGTAGTCGAGCAGAACGACATCAGCATCGTCATCATCTCGTTGCCGTCGTCGTTGGCTGCGCAGTATACGGTGCCTATCATCAATGCCGGTATCAAGGGAGTGCTCAACTTCACCTCAGTGCCTATGAACTTCCCTCAGGGCATTGTGGTCGAGAACTACGATATTACCACCATTCTCGAGAAGGTCGCCTACTTCGTGAAGGCTGCCGAGGAGAACAACAACCAATAACGCCACGATGAAGGTTATCCGAGGCTTCGACAATCCCCCCGCCTTGCGCAATGCAGTGGCTACGGTAGGCTCCTACGACGGAGTGCACTCGGGCCATCGCATACTGCTCGACGAGGTTATACGTCGCGCCAAGGCTTCGGGAGGCGAGAGTGTAGTGCTTACGTTCGAACCTCATCCGCGCATCACGCTCGGTAACGACGAGGGACTGCTGCTGCTCTCCACCTTCAACGAGAAGTGCCGTCTGCTCGAGATTGCAGGCATCGACTATGTCGTTGTCATCCCATTCGACGAGGCCTTCAGCCGTCTCTCGCGCGAGGAGTTCATAGACAATTATATAGTTGGCTCACTCCACATCAAGCAACTTGTAATTGGCTATAACCACCACTTCGGACACAATAAGACAGGTGACCACTCGTTCCTGGTCGAGCATACCTCATTGCAAGTTATCGAGATACCCCAATACACCGATAACGGCAATAAGGTCTCTTCGACCACCATACGCCAAGCCCTTTCGGATGGCAACCTCTCGCTCGCAACCGAGATGCTAGGCCACCCTTATATAATAATAGGTAGGGCCGACGAGGAGGGTAGAGTAGCGACCTCTCGCTATAAGCTTCTTCCTACGGATGGCATCTATCCGTGCACCATCTGTGGCAAACCTTCGCAGTGCGAGGTGCGCAACGGAGCAATCTACCAACACGAATACCGTTCACAAGAAATAGAGATAGAACTATGATTACATACGACGCAAAAGTCCGCGTGAACTACAAGGATACCGACCAGATGGGTATCGTTCACCACTCCAACTATATTGTCTACTACGAGATGGCTCGTATCGAGGCTCTTCGTGCGTGGGGTATGCCCTATTCCGAGATGGAGAAGAGTGGCATCATTTCGCCAATTCTCGAGGTGGGCTCCAAGTATATCTATCCGGCCCATTTCGACGAGGTCTTGACCGTGAGGGTTATCATCGAGGAGATACCGATGGTGCGCTTTAAGGTGCGCTACGAACTCTACAACGAGGAGGGACGCCTCATCAACACAGGCCACACTTGGCTTGGCTTCCTCGACGCCACCACCCGCCGCCCTTGCCGCGCTCCACAAAACTTTGTCGATAAGCTCAAAGCCCTCGACGTAGAGTAGCAATACATAGAGAAAGAAGAAAGGACTGCTGAGGCAGTCCTTTCTTTGTTACTCCTTCGCACCAATCAGCGAGATTGAGCGTTGGATGAAGTCCGATAGACTCTTGCCCTTGAGCATTCCGTTCGAGAGAAGTGCAAGGTCTATAATCTGACGCACGAGCGTGTTCTCCTTGCCAATCTCCTTGAGGCGAAGGTTGCGCTCGTCGCGAAGCTCCAATACCTTCTTCGACAACTCGTCGCGCATCTCTTTCTCCTCGGTCGAGAGCTCTTCGTCCTTCTTGCCCTTGGTCACCTCCTCAAAGCGATTCTCTTCGGCTACCGCAGCGTCAATCTTCTTGGTTATGCTCTTGAGCTTGTCGCCATAGGCCTTCTCCACCGAGTCGAGAATATCGGCTACGATAGGGTGGTTGCCATTCACTGCAATGGTGAAGTTGTCAGGCATCTGCGCGTAGAACTGGCTCATCTGGTCGCCCGACATCTTGGCCATATCCTTCATACGACGCATATACTCGTTCTGAGTGATGACAATCGGAGCATCCTCGGCCGACATAGCCTCGAACGCGATGTTGTAGCGGATGCCATCCTCGTTAGGAAGCTGGCTCTCGAATACAGGTCGCATAATCTCCTGCTGAGCCTCCGAGAGCGCAATCTTCTGCTCCTCCTTCTTGCGGATGAGGTGGTCGATGATGTCGCTATCCACACGCACAAAGTGGGTGTTTTCGTTCTTTTGCTCGTACCAGTTGATGTAGTGGTTGTCGAGCTGACCATCGAGAATCAACACGTCGTACCCCTTGGCCTTGGCCGACTGTAGGAACGAGTGCTTGCCCACAACGTCGTCGGTGTAGAGAACGATAAGTTTGTCGTCCTTGTCGGTCTGCAAATCCTTTACTGCAGTGCAATACTCCTCGGCTGTAAAGTATTTGCCCTCGGTGTTCTTCCACAACATGCAACCCGAGGCCTTCTCGGCAAACTTCTCGTCGGTGAGGATTCCATACTCGATAAAGAGTTTCAGGTCGTCCCACTTCTGCTCGTACTCCGCGCGCATAGAGGAGAAGAGCTCATTCAAACGCTCAGCCACCTTGCGGGTGATGTAGCCCGAAATCTTCTTTACGTTGCTGTCGCTCTGCAAGTACGAACGCGATACGTTGAGTGGAATATCTGGCGAGTCAATCACACCGTGCAAGAGTGTGAGATACTCTGGCACGATGCCCTTCACCTCGTCGGTCACGAACACCTGATTGCAGTAGAGCTGAATCTTGTTCTTCTGAATCTCGAAGTTGTTGTGTATGCGTGGGAAGTAGAGTATACCTGTGAGGTTGAACGGATAGTCGATGTTGAGGTGGATGGAGAATAACGGCTCCTCGCTCATAGGGTAGAGCGCCTGATAGAAGGCCTTGTACTGCTCCTCGGTGATATCCGCTGGCTTACGAGTCCAAAGAGGCTCGGTATTGTTTATTACGTTATCCTTCTCGGTGTCGACATACTTGCCATCCTTCCACTCCTTCACCTTGCCAAAGATGATAGATACTGGCAAGAAACGGCAATACTTGTTCAAGAGCTCGTTCACCTTGCTCTCGTCAGCATACTCGGCGCACTCCTCCGAAAGGTGCAAAACGATGGTTGTGCCACGCTCACGCTTCTCCGAGAGCTCCTCCATTGCGTACTCTGGCGAGCCGTCGCATACCCAGTGTACCGAAGGCTTCTCTGCGTCGTACGACTGTGTGAATATCTCCACCTTGTCCGACACCATAAATGCTGAGTAGAATCCAAGACCAAAGTGGCCAATGATGGCCTGATTCTGATACTTGGCGAGGAACTCCTCAGCACCCGAGAATGCAATCTGGTTGATGTAGCGGTCAACCTCCTCAGCCGACATACCGATACCATTGTCGGTTACGGTGAGTGTGCGAGCCGCGTTGTCTACGGCAATGTGTACGGCCAATTCGCCAGTCTCGCCATTGAATACGCCAGTCGATGCGAGTGTGCGCAACTTCTGTGTTGCATCCACAGCGTTCGATACCAACTCACGCAAGAAAATCTCGTGGTCGGAGTAGAGGAACTTCTTAATTACGGGGAAGATGTTTTCGGTCGTTACCCCAATTTTTCCATTTTTCATACCTATATATATTATTTGTTATTGTTTGCTTTCAAAATCTCTGTTCTCAAACCTTGTGCCACAACGCCTTTTCTGCCAAAATGGCAGAAATAAAATAGGAGAATGGCATAAATAGCTCAAGTGCGCGAATGAAAGATGTCGTCGCCAACCACAGTTGGCTCTTGTGGCGGCGGAGGCAGGGCCTCCTTTATGGCGGCGCAGTCTTGCCGACTGCTTTATGGCGCGCGCGATAGAGGGCGACAGCCCGACGACATAATATACTTGCGCAAAAAAGAGTTGAGAAACTCTCAACTCTTGATTATTGTTATTGCTACTAATTTCTCTCTACAAGAACCCCTCCTGCACCAGCCACTCGCGCACCTTCGCCCAATCCACGTATGGGCGCGATGTGGTCATCGAGTGGATGAGTGGTACACCCAATGCACCATCGTCGATATAGACATCGGCGTGAACCTTTGGTGACTTTGTCCACTTCTTCTGCGTTGGGTTCGAGTTCACTGCATAGAGCGGAATACCGTGGTATTTGAACCACTCGACAGCCTCCTTCTCGAGCTTACCACTTCGCATAGTGTAGAGGATGAGGTGATGTCCCTGTTCCACCAACTCGCGGAGTACAGGCACTGCGCCAACATCTTGACCAATGTAGGGGTACTCGTGAGTCACACAAGTACCGTCGAAATCGACAGCTATGTATAGACCTGTGTATGACATAGTCGTTACTTTATAATTCTCAATTTTCTCAAAATCTTACGCCAAATGCTATCGTTAGCATCGTGGCTCGAAGCGTATTGATAGCGGTAGCTATAACCATACGACTGACGGCTCTCACTCGTACCATTCAATACTATACACATATTGTTGAGCTTGTTCTCGGTGTGGAGTGCGTTGATGTCAGGAATCTGCTGACGATCCAACAAGCCCTCGCGCACTACATAGATGCTCAAGTCGGCTACACGGCTCGCAATCATTGCATCGGCAATAACCATTGCTGGCACACTGTCGATGATGATGTAGTCGTAGGAGTTGCGGCACTCTGCAATGAGTGCATCCAAACGCTCCGACATCAACAACTCGGCAGGGTTAGGCGGCTGCAAACCTGCGTAGATGAAGTCGAAATTCTCGTGCAAGCCGCTATTCGTGATGATCGAGTTGATGGTTACATCTGCCGAACTCAAGTATTTGGTAACACCATTAGGGTTGCTACGCTGTCCCATATGCTTCGATAGTGTACGACGACGAAGGTCGAGGTCAACCATCAACACCTTGTTGCCCGAGAATGCAAGAGTCATACCGAGGTTTATCGATACGAAGGTCTTGCCGGCGTGGGCATTCGACGAGGTGGTGAGAATAACCTGCTGCTTGTTGCCTCGCGACATAAAGCCCATATTGGTACGCAGAATCTTGAATGCCTCCGACACCTTGTCGCGACCACTCTCGCGAACTGCTATCGAACGGTTGAGGTGACCATCGAAGACAGGAATATCGCCGAGGTATGGCACCTTGCAATGTTTGGTGAGGTCGTGTTTGCCCTGAACCTTGGTGTTGGTGAGTATTCGCAAGTATACAAGCGCAAGAGGGAAGCCAATACCGAGAATAAGCGCAACCAAGATGATGAGCACCTTGCTTGGCGATACCGGATTAGGGCTACCGAATGCGTAGTCTACAATGCGAGCCGGACGCTCTGTGATAGCCAACGAAATGGCATTCTCCTCGCTCTTGGTCAAGAGGTAAAGGTACAACTCCTCCTTAATCTTCTGCTGACGAGCTATCGAGAGGAACTCCTGCTCCTGCTGCGGTACAGCGCCAATCATCGAACTCATCTTGCGCTCCTCCTTCTCGAGGTTCTTGAGCTTAATCTCCAAGGCCTTGATGTGCGAAGCGAGCGAAGCCAAGATAGCATTCTTGGTAGAGTTGATATTGCTATCCAAACGCTGCACGATAGGGTTCTTCTCGCTATTGTCGCCGAGCTTGAGGCGCTGGAGCACCAACTCGTTGTAGTCGGCAATCTGGTGCGAGATGTTGTCGCTACCATCGAATGTTGTTGCAGGAATCAGGTTCGACTCCTGTGAACTGT
Organism: Alistipes sp.; assembly: GCA_045614685.1. GTDB lineage: Bacteria > Bacteroidota > Bacteroidia > Bacteroidales > Rikenellaceae > Alistipes. The sequence goes on from JAZLDJ010000113.1 coordinate 15,349, forward strand.
CGCTGAGGTAGTTGCTGATGAACTTTGACATAGCAATCTGGTTGCTTGTTGCAGCAATCTCCTGCTCGTAGCGCATAACACCCTCGGTGCGACGCTTTGCCTCGGTCGTGATGTCGATGATGTTGTTCTTATCCTTGAACTTCTTGATATCTCCATCGATCGAGCGCAACTCCTCGCCGATAATCTGCAAACGCTCGTTGATAAACTGTGCTGTAGCCTCGGCTACAATCTGCTTGTCGTTTACAGCGTCGTCGTTGTATACATCGAGCAAGGTATTGAGGATGTCCTCGGCTCGCTCAGGTACTTCGTCATCGAGAGCAATATTAATAATCGACGACATCTTGCTTGCTACGCTCATCTTCACCGCGTTGCGGTAGTTGTTAGCCACCGACTCTCTCGACGATTTTGACACAGTAATCTCCGAGCCCTTGTACTCCTCGCTCATGTAGAGCGTTGGGTTTACTATAATCTGACCGATAGGGAGATCTATGGTCTCGCCAAACTTTGCCGAAGTCTTGAACGCCTCATCAGCCTCGCTTTGGCTCTCGTTGGCACGAGTGGTTTGGAACTCCGAGATGGATACTCCATCCTCGCCAATTGTCGCTACAAACGAGCAGTTCTTGCCTCCAAGGTCATCTATAAACTCCACGCTGATTGGGGTCGAGGTGTAGAGGGTCTTGGTGCGAAGTCCCGATTTTGTAGAGTAGTTCACAGTGAGGTTCAAGCGGTCTACCACCTCCAACATCAAGCGGCGCGACTGGAGTACATACAACTCGTTGTCCACGCTACGACGGGTAGAGATACCCGCAATGTCTGCAAATGCCGAAAGCTCACTCGCTGCACTACCACGGCGTGCATCCTTGATGAGCACTGTTGCCTCGCGGTGGTATGTAGGTGGAGTGGAGAGCAGATAGAATACTCCTGCTCCAATAAAGATAGCAACCGATACGACAAACCAATACCATTTGCTGATAGATTTGTTGAATACCTCGCGGAATGTCACCGAACGGCGAGCGATGTCTTCGCCCTCGGTTGTGTTTGGTAAATTATTCTGATTCTGTGAGTTCATTGTTACGTAGTCTTACTTTTTTGCAAAGTTTACGATAGTGAGTACCAACGATGTGGCGGTGATGAGTGTGCTGGCAATCGAAATCCAGAATGTTCTGTTCTGGTTGATTTCGGCAGTTGCCGCTTTGTACTTATTTGGCTGAACATAAACCACGTCGCCCTGCTGCAAGAAGTATGCAGGCGAAGACAACTGGTTGCCCTCGAGGAAGTTGAGCTCGTAGATCTCGTGCTTCTTCTCATCGTCTACACGACGGATAACAGTTACATTCTCACGATTACCGTAGATGGTCATATCGCCAGCCATAGCGAGCGCTTCGAGTACGGTAATCTTGTCGCGAGTGACATCGAACTGACCTGGACGCTCCACCTCGCCGAGTACGAAAATCTTCATGTCGGCAAATTGGATGTTCACCTGAGCATCGCTGATATAGCCCTCTTTGATAATCTTCTTGGCAATCTCGTTAGCAATCTCCGAGCGTGTCTTGCCCTTGCAGTTGATTTTGCCGATGATAGGCATCTCGAGGTCGCCATTCTCGTCTACGGTGCGAACCTGTACCGACTGCAGACCATTCGACGCCGAAGCTCCAAGTGGATTTGGCGAGAGCGAGTTGAACGAAGATGCCGAGTTGAACGGAGCTGCCAACTCTGGGTTTTGGCTCGATACCACAACCGTAAGGCGGTCCAATGGCTTGATGCGGATTTGGCCATCGGCAAGCACTGCCTTTATAGCCTCCTCGTTTTTGAAGTTGTAGATAACGCGCTTCGACGAGTTGCAACCGACCATAATCGCTGCCAACGCCACTACGACTAATGTTTTAAATACAGTTTTCATTTTATATTATTTTTCGATAAAACTTAACCAGCGATTGACACTTGTCGCTCAATCTTTGCAAAGATAATACTTCTTATTTAAATAATCAATAGCGAAGAGTTATAATAGCGCAAAATTTGTTTATTTCGATGATTTTTTATACTTTTGGACTTCAATTAATAGCAATAAAGCAATGAAACACGCAGTTTGGAGCTACGGAGCAGTGCTCTACGAGATGAATATTCGCCAACTTACCGAAGAGGGAACTTTCTCTGCGGCAATGCGTCATTTGCAACATCTGAAGCATATCGGCGTAGATGCCATTTGGTTGATGCCTATATACCCGATTGGCAAGGTCGAGCGCAAGGGCTCGTTGGGCTCGTATTACTCCATTTCAGACTACTGCGATGTGAATCCCGAGTTTGGCACAATGACCGACTTCGACGCCTTTGTCAGCGAGGCTCATCGATTGGGACTTAAGGTTATTCTCGACTGGGTGGCCAACCACACTGCTCGCGATGCTAAGTGGTTGAAAAATAAACCTATGTCATGGTATGAGCGAGACGAACAAGGCGTAGCTAAAGTGCCTTGGGATTGGAGCGATACGGCCAAACTGAACTATGCCGAAAAAGAGGTATGGCAAGGTCAGATTGAGGCTATGAAATTCTGGGTTGAGAAACACTCTGTGGATGGCTTTCGTTGCGATATGGCTATGCTTGTGCCGTTGGAGTTTTGGCAGGAGGTGCGCCGTGAGTTGCAATGCGTGAAAAAAGATATTTTTATGCTTGCCGAGGCCGAGGGTGCGGAGTTCTTCGATAATGCTTTCGATGCTTGCTATGGTTGGGAGTTGCACCACGCAATGGTAGATGTTGCAAAGGGTAATTCTCGCGTTTGTGCGCTTCGAGATAAGATATACACCCTACTCAATAATTTCCCGCAGGGCTCTATGCATATGACTTTCACCTCCAATCACGACGAGAACTCGTGGAGTGGAAGCGAGCAGAGTCGCTTTGGCGATGCTCTAGATGCGATGATGGCCCTCTCGTTTGTCTTGCCGAAATCACTTCCTCTCATCTATACGGGCCAGGAGATTGGTTACGACCATTCGTTTGCCTTCTTCGATAAGGATGCCATGCCAAAGTTCGAGCCGAATGCCACCACCGAGCGATATCGTCGTCTTTGTGAAATGAAACATCTCTTCTCGGCTCTCCTGTCAGCCGATGCTGGCGGTTCGTTTGTCGAGATAAACAACAATGCACCCGATTGTCTGCTTACCTTTGTTCGCGAGAATGAGCAAGGTAGAGTGGTCTACATAGCAAATCTCTCGCCGTATAAGGTATACTCTGATTTCCATACAGGCGTCTATGCTGGCGAGTATGAGGATGTTATCTCGGGCGAGTCGTCGACGTTGTACGAGCATACTTGGGGCGATATGGAGCCGTGGTCGTTCCGTCTATTGGTGCAAAAGCGTTAAAAATTGGGAAAAAGGAGCGCTCAAAAGTTTATAATTTAAAAAATTATAATTAAATTTGCGCCCAAAGAAAAATAATCCCAATTTAGCAATGAAAATAGCTTTAGCACAACTTAACTACACTATTGGTGATATTGCTGGTAATACTGCCAAAATTATTATTGCAGTAGAGCGCGCAAAAGAGGCGGGCGCAGATGTTGTTGTCTTTGCCGAGCAGGCATTGAGCGGCACCCCTGCTTTCGACCTTCTTCGTAAGACCACATTCTTGGAGCTTTGCGACGAGGCTCTCGATGAGATTGCTTCGTACTGCAACGACATTACTGCAGTTATAGGCACACCTATTCTGATGCACAATGGCACACAGAGTGCAGCCGTAGTTATCGAGAACGGCAAAATCAAGCGTTACATAGCCAAGGCAAACATTACTGCTCGCCGCGAGATGGGCTTCCTCAATAGCGGTGAGGGTGCAAAGGTTGTTCGCATTGCAGGCGAGAAGGTCGCTATTGTTGTGGGCGACGATTTCAGCCTCTTGAAGGATGTGGACCGCGATGTAGATATCATCTTCAGTATCAATGCTCGTCGCTATGGTAAGGGCTTGATGTCGTACCGCTACGAGACAATGCACAATTTGGCATTCGTGGAGTCTAAGACCATCGTTCTCATCAACCACGTTGGTGGCTCGGGTGAGATTGTATACGATGGCACATCGTGTGTAATCAACGACAAGGGAGAGATTGCTCTCTTGATGAAGTCGTTCGAGGAGGACTTTGCAGTCTACGATACTTTGGCAGATAACAAGCCTTGCGAGTTGCCTCACGAGCTCAAGACCCACGAGCGTGTCGGCTACATCTACAACGCTGCTGTGCTTGGTCTTCGCGACTACTTCCGCAAGAGCGGCTACAAAAAGGCGTGCGTAGGTTTGTCGGGCGGTATCGATTCGGCAGTTGTGGCTTGCTTGGCCGTCGCGGCTCTCGGCAAGGAGAATGTCAAGGCTCTGCTTATGCCTTCGCAGTTCTCGACCGACCATTCGGTGTCAGATGCAACGCAGTTGGCCGAGCGTCTCGGTATCGAGTATAGCGTGTTGCCAATTTCGGAGGCATACACTTCGGTGGTCAATACTTTGAAACCTGCTATCGGTGGCCACGCATTCGATGTCACCGAGGAGAATATTCAGGCTCGTTTGCGTACCATAATGTTGATGGCGTTGCAGAACAAGAAGGGCTATGTGCTTCTCAACTCGTCGAACAAGAGCGAGAATGCACTTGGCTTCTGTACCCTCTATGGTGATACCGCGGGCGCATTCAGTGTTACAGGCGATCTCTACAAGACCGAGATGTACGACCTTGCTCGTTACATCAACAAGATAAACAACGACGTCATTCCGGAGAATATTCTCGAGAAGGATCCTTCGTCGGAGTTGCATCCGGGACAGCGAGATCTCGACTTCTTGCCACCATACGACATTGTCGATGCTATCCTTATGCGAATGATTGAGCAGGGCCAGCACCGCGAGGAGATTATCAATGCGGGCTTCGACTCGGAGATTGTCGAGAAGATTCACTCGATGGTTATGCACAACGAGAAGAAACGCTATCAGTTCCCTCCTGTATTGCGATTGTCGGCTTGCGCATTCGGCCACGAGCGCCTAATGCCTCTCATCAACAAGTACGGTGATTAGAGCCTCTTTTTGGTATATTTCCATTTGCAGAGGTGAAACAGCCAAATCAAATAGAACACAAGGGCACGGTTGCATTCGTTGGACGCGACCTTGTACTCGTTAATATCGAGGTGATGGAGGCGTGTGGCTCGTGCGCGTCGCGTAAGGCGTGCGCTATGGGACAGGGCACCACTCGCGAGATATTGGTCAGCGTGGATAATGCCGAAGACTATAAGGTAGGCGAGGTTGTGCGCGTATCGGCAAAGCAGAAGGTTGGTGCCGTAGCTGTTTTGCTGTGCTATGTTCTGCCGTTAATCGTTATGGTGGCAGTGTTGGCTATTATGGTGTCGTTGGGTTTTATGGAGGGTACATCTGCTTTGGTGGCATTGGCTAGTTTGGTAACCTATTATGGTGTGCTGGCACTCTTCCGCAAGCGTATTTCGCAAAAAGTAGTATTCACTATTAAGCCGATGGCTTCATTAGTCGAGAGTCGAGAGTCGAGAGTCGAGAGTCTATAGGATATCAATAATGAATTTCTTCAATGGGACGAGAGTTTGCATATCGCAAGTTGACAGTATATCACAAGGCTTTGGCCTGGGTGGTAGATATATATAAGATAGTATCGGAGTTTCCTTTATTCGAAACACATGCATTATCTACACAACTAAGACGTGCTGCAATATCTGTGACCTCGAATATAGCAGAGGGTGTGAGTCGGACTTCAAAGAAAGAGATTGAACATTTCCTCGAAATAAGCTATGGCTCGTTGATGGAGGCGAGTAGCCAGTTGGAGATAGCGCAGCTTTTGGGATATATTGATGAGCAGCAACTTGATGAGATAGTTAACAAAACAATGGAGATAGCACGAATGTTATCAGGTCTTAAAAATAATATCACATTAAACACTAAACAATAACCTAACAAAAAACTGAACAAAGTTGTGGTCAAGAATGAGATTAATCTCTCGACTCTCGACTTTTTACTAAAAAAAAACTAAAAGAGATGAACACTCTGATTTTTACAGTTTTGACACTCTGTGCAGTGGGCGTTGTAGCAGCATTGATACTCTACTTCGTGGCGCAGAAGTTCAAAGTAGAGGAGGATCCTCGCATCGACGATGTCGAGAAGATGCTCCCTGGAGCAAATTGTGGCGGTTGTGGTTTCCCTGGCTGTCGCGGTTTGGCTTCAGCAATGGTGGAGCAAGACGATATTTCGTCGCTCTATTGCTCGGTTGGAGGCGCCGACTGTATGAAGGCTGTTGCCGACTATCTTGGTAAGGCAGCCCCTACGAAGGAACCGCAAGTGGCAACCGTGCGTTGCGGTGGAACTTGCGAGAAGCGTCCACGCACCTCGACCTATGCAGGTACTAAGTCGTGCGCTATCGCTTCGGGCGTCTATGTTGGCGAGACAAACTGTGCTTATGGCTGCTTGGGCTATGGCGATTGCGTTGTGGCGTGTGCTTTCGACGCCATTCACATCAATCCCGAGACTGGCTTGGCCGAGGTCGATGCAGACAAGTGTACCGCTTGTGGTGCGTGTGTGAAGGCTTGTCCAAAGGGCGTTATCGAGTTGCGTAAGCGCTGGCCTAAGAACCGCGCTATCTATGTATCGTGCGTATCGAAGGATAAGGGCCCTGCAACTATGAAGGCTTGTAAGGCAGGATGTATTGGTTGTAGCAAGTGCTCGAAGGTTTGCGAGTTCGGTGCTATCACCATCGAGAATAACCTTGCATTTATCGACTCTACAAAGTGCCGTTTGTGCCGCAAGTGTGTAGCCGAGTGCCCTACAGGTGCAATCAAGATGATTGGCCTTGCACCACTTCCTCCAAAGGAGAAACCAGAAAACAAAGAGAACTAAAAACTTCAGAATATAATGAAAACATTTCCGATAGGCGGAGTTCATCCGTCGGATAATAAAGAGTGGAGCAAGGCGAAAGCGATTGAGCCTATGGAGTTGCCCGATGTGGTGACTATTCCACTTGCACAGCATATCGGAGCTCCTGCTACAGCCATAGTTGCCAAGGGTGACGTGGTGAAGGTGGGCCAGAAGATTGCCGAGCCTACAGGCTTTATGTCGGCAAATATTCACGCTCCAATTTCGGGTACCGTTACTGCCGTAGATTTGCAGCCAAATGGCCAGGGCTTGCGCCAGATGATGATCACCATCAAGCGCGATGGCGACGAGTGGGCCGAGGGTATCGACCTCTCGACCGAGCTTGTGAAGGAGTGCAACCTCTCCTCTGCCGAGATTATCGCTCGCATCAAGGAGGCTGGTATCGTAGGTATGGGTGGTGCAACCTTCCCAACACACGTTAAGTTGTCGATTCCAGATGGCAAGAAGGCCGAGATACTCATCATCAATGGCGTAGAGTGTGAGCCTTACCTCACTTCGGACTATCGCACAATGTTGGAGCGTGGCGAGGAGTTGTTGATTGGTACTTCGATTTTGATGAAGGCCGTTTCGGTAGAGAAGGCCGTCGTTGGCGTCGAGAACAATAAGCCTGATGCTATCAAGCACCTTCGCGAGTTGGCCAAGGGCTATAAGGGCATCGAGATTAAGGCCTTGAAGACAATGTATCCACAGGGTGGCGAGAAGCAGTTGATTGCGGCTGTTACCGGTCGCGAGGTTCCTGCTCCGCCAGCATTGCCTATCGACGTAGGCGCGGTGGTTTGCAACGCATCGACTGCGGTGGCTGTCTACGAGGCTGTGCAGAAGAACAAACCACTTGTGCAGCGCGTGGTAACCGTTACGGGCAAGGCGATTAAGGATACAAAGAACCTGCTTACTCGTTTCGGAACACCCGTTTCGGCACTCATTGAGAAGTGTGGTGGTCTGCCCGAGGGCGACAATCGCGTTTTGAACGGAGGCCCTATGATGGGTCGCCCAATGTCGAACTTGCAGTCGCCTGTGATGAAGGGTTGCTCGGGTATCACAGTGATAAGTGGCGCAGAGGCGTTGCGAGGCGAGCCTTCGGCTTGTATCAAGTGCGCGAAGTGCGTCGAGGCTTGTCCTATGGGCTTGGAACCTTACTTCTTGGCAAAGCTGTCGAAGAAACAGACTTGGGACGTTGTAGAGAAGAATGATATTGTAAGTTGTATTGAGTGTGGTTGTTGCCAATTTACCTGCCCTGCAAACATTGCGTTGTTGGACTATGTACGTCTTGGCAAGCAGACAGTAATGGGTATTATCCGCACTCGTAACGCAAAGAAATAAAGGAGAACGAGATATGGCAAATAGAACTATTGTAGCCTCAGCTCCACATATTCACTCTGACCTCTCGACAACGCGTTTGATGGGCGA
>JAZLDJ010000114.1:0-1786 GCA_045614685.1 Alistipes sp.
GAGATGGGGAGCGTAGTTCTCTGCCAAATCGAGCAGAGCGTAGGTCACACCGAGCAGAATCTTTGGTTTCGGGTCGGCAGCCATATCCTGCAACAGCTGTTCGTGGTTGTGCAGATAGAAGCCACCGCCACCACTTGCTGCAATCAGCCGCTCCGCCATATAGATAAGCGACGACCCCTCACGCTCGAGGTACGACGGCAGCAACGCGTAGATGCTGCACTCGCTCTCGTTGCCGTAGAAGTGGCGAAACGCCTCGGTGAAGGCACGCTCGTAGAGCGCAACATCGGCAACATAGTGATGCGACTGCACCATACCCGTAGTGGCACTCGACGAGAATACAATTTGTGGCTCTTGTTTGCCACAATAGACCTTGTGCGACTTGAAAAACTCGATGGGAAACATCGGTATATCCTCCACCCTACGCACCTGCGACGGCACTACACCGAGTAAACGGACATAGTCGGCATAGGGCTGACAATGCTCCGCCTGAAAGCGAAACAACTCGAGAGCCTCACGCTCAAACGCCTCGTCCGAAGCGACCAAAAATATGTTGTCGTACATAGCCATAGAACAAAGATAGGAAATCTTTTGCTATTTATGCCAAAAAAACGAAACTATCTTTAGTTTAGTGGGAACCACAAAAAAGTGTCGAGCGCAATGCCCGACACTTTCATTATGGAAATAGTTCCAAGTATTAGTCGTTGTCGTCTGCCAACTCTGGATTGTACTCCTGACGGATTGACAACTCCAAAGTTCTAACGTCCGACCAACCATCTACATACGAGATGCGGAAGGTTACGATACGTGGCTGCAACTCGTCGTTGGCAGCAACGTTGAAGGTACAAACGCCATTCTGGAACTTGAAACCATTGACGATGGTCTTGTCAGAAGTCCACGCCGACAACTCGTGATCCATACACGAGGTGCGCAAACGGAATGTAATCTCGCCACCTTCCCACGCAACAGGCATACGGGTACCATCCTCCATCGAGAACAAATCCTTGTCGTCATCGTGGATTGTGAGGTAGTCCTCGAAGCGACCCTTCTGCTTGAACTTGATGGTATCGCGGCGCTCACCAGCCGAGAGTACCAACTGAGCTACACGCTTGTTGTTATTATTCTGCAAGTGCTTGAACTCCACGTGCTCGTTGCCACTACCTACACGAACAACGCCCTCAGTGTCGGCAAACGACAACCACTCCGAGCCCGAAATGATGGTAGCATCATACTCCACATTCGAGATGATTGCCACCTTGCAGAAATCCTCGTTATTCTCGAGCACAACTGCGCTAGTCTCGGCACCCAAAGCAACAACTGGACGATACTCTGGATAGTATGGCGACGTACACGACGCCAAACAAGCAGATACTGCTAATATAGTTACAAATATCTTTTTCATAGTTACCAATTATTTATTTTGAGTAATGTTAGTCCACTTCTCGCAGTTGATGTCCAAGCGACGCACGTGAAGTACAGCATAACGAGCAGTACCGCTCTGGTTGTCCATATACTCCATTGGCAAGAAGGTAATACCAGCCTTACCACGCACCCTACAGAACTTACCCTCCTCTTCGCCAAGTGGGAAGTACTCAACGCCCTCTACCACAGGGAACGACTCGGTCTCAACGCGACCATACTCATCTTTAATTGTGTTACCCTCGGCATCGGTCTTTGCCACTGAGTAGTGGTCCTCCAACCAGCACCAAATCTGGTCGTTGTTCTGCTGTACAAGAGTAGCCTCCCACGGACCAGTTGCAGTAATCTGGAAGTAGTGAATACTCTCGCC
>JAZLDJ010000115.1:0-9948 GCA_045614685.1 Alistipes sp.
CAAGATCACCGAGTGCATCGCTGAGCCACGCGAGGACTACAAGCCATTCGTACCACGCATCGAGCAAATCTCTATCGACAAGGACTTCATCGGTGCAGTTATCGGTCCTGGCGGTAAGGTAATTCAGGATATTCAGAAGACCACCGGTACTACCATCACCATCACCGAGACTGAGACTTCGGGCTTGGTTGACGTATTCGGTCCAAACAAGGAGGCTATCGACGCAGCTATGGCTCGCATCAAGGGCATCGTAGCAGTACCAGAGGTTGGTGAGACCTACCACGGTAAGATCAAGTCGATTGTAGACTTCGGTGCATTCGTTGAGATTCTCCCAGGTAAGGAGGCATTGCTCCACATCTCGGAGATCGACTACAAGCGCTTCGAGACTATGGCTGAGACAGGCTTGAAGGAGGGTGACGAGATCGATGTTAAGCTCATCGGTGTTGATCAGAAGACCAACAAGCTCCGTCTTTCGCACAAGGCACTTCTCCCTAAGCCAGAGGGCTGGGTAGAGCCTGAGCGTAAGCCACGCGCACCACGCGGTGACCGCAACGAGCGCGGCGACCGTGGCGACCGTCGTCCACGTCGCGACCACCACAAGGAGTAATCATACTACTACTGAATAAGTTGGCTCGGGAGATCCCCGAGCCACTTTTTTTTGTGAGGAGTGAGGAGTGAGGAGTTGTTTTTCTAAAAAACTCTAATATCCTCTAACGACCCTATGTGAGCATTTGCGACACAAGTAAGGTGCAAAATTTACCGCTCAGAATGGCCTTTATCAGCAGATAGGAGACCGCACGCCGCCTTAATATCCTCACCTCGTGACGCTCGAATGGTGGTCATAATACCACGCTGTGTGAGGGCATCGCGGAAAGAGATCATCTTCTCGTCCGACGGGGAGAAGTATGGCGAATCGGGAATCTTGTGGAAGCGAATGAGGTTGATGCGACACTTGATGCCATCGAGAAGTCGGCATAGCTCCTTGATGTGGCGTGGCGAGTCGTTAAGTCCGCTCATCACGATATACTCGAAGGATACTCGGCGCTGATGGGTAAAGTCGTATTCGCGAAGAATATCGGCAATTTGATGTATCGGATAGGCTCGCTCGATAGGCATAATCTGCTCGCGCTCCTCGTGGAACGGGTTATGGAGCGAAACGGCGAGGTGTACCTGTGTAGAGTCCAAGAAGCGACGTAGCTCACGCGCAACACCCGCCGTAGAGAGCGTTATGCGTGTTGGCGACCAGGCATATCCCCACTCTGAGGTGAGAATCTCGAGCGCACGAAGTACGTTATCGAGGTTATCCAATGGCTCACCCATACCCATAAAGACAACGTTTGTGAGGCGGTCGCGCTCGGGCAACGATGCTATCTGATTGAGGATATCGCACGTGGAGAGCGAGTGGTGAAGACCGAGTCGTGCGGTGGCGCAGAACTTGCAACCCATACGGCAACCAGCCTGCGACGACACACAGAGCGTAGCGCGCTCACGGTCAGGGATATAGGCAGACTCAACAAACTCATTTTCGGCAGTGCGGTAGAGGTATTTCTTTGTACCATCAGACGAGGTTTGCTCACCCTCGGGAGCGTGCAATCCAAGATCGAAACGCTCGGCCAAAGCGGCACGAGCAACCTTCGAAAGGTTGGTCATTTCATCGATTGAGCGCACACCTTTTTTGTAGAGCCAATCGGCAATCTGCTTCGCCACAAAGCGAGGCAATTGCAACTCGGCACACACCGTCTGCAACTCCGCTAAAGTTTTGCCGTAGAGAAACTCCTTTGACATCTAAAAACTATTTTGCTTTGAATGGTCCATCAACCAATGTAACACGATACTCGCTATCGAAATCATCCAAAACATACACCCAGAAACGCTCACCGTTAGGCTCTACGCGGAATACTACGTGACCGCTCACCGAGCGACACTTCTTGTAGACTCGTGGATACTCCTTGAGCATCGCCTCGCCAACGCTTGTGCAGTACATCTTGCAGCCGAGCTTCGAGATGAAGCCGAACTTGCTCTGGTCGGGCTGAATCTCGCGATTGCTGAAGCTTGTAACCGACATAGCCTGCGGAGCAAGAGCCTTCATCGTCTTCTCAACCATCGAGTGTGGCGAGAGGTGATGGTTAGCCTTTGCAGCATCGACCTTACCTACAGCCTGAGCCACGATGCACTCAAAGTCGTAGTAGTCGCCAATATCTCCGGCAGTGAAGAAGTCGAACTTTCCATATCGAATTACAAAACCGCACGACGAAGCGTTCTCGCGAATGGTGCGACCATTGTAGACGTTGATAATCTTATTCTGAGCCTTGTCCCACACCATACCGTTTACGCAGACATTCTCGATGTTGAAGTTCGGATAGGCGTTTGGCTTGTGGCGCAATGGGAACTGATTTGTAGCACCAAGCTCGAACTTTGTAGCCTTCAAATCGCCCTTTGCGATGTGGTAGTCGAGGAACTTGCGGTAGTTCGCCAAGAGCTTCACACTTGTAGCCTGTGCAGTCCACTTCTCGTAGTCGGGATATGCACGGTCGTTCGCCTCACGGAATGGGATGTGGTGAAAAAGCTCTGTCGGACCTGTCTTAATATAGCCACCCTCCTCGTCAATCTTGTAGCGCTTGAGAATCTGTCCCATATGGTCCATATGGAAGTGAGAGAGGTGATAGTAGTCGATAGCATCCTTATATGGCATAAAGTGACGGATGTAGTCGGCATACACCTCCACCGGACGCACCTCGTTATTTGGACGAGGAAGTGCCATACCGTACTTGCTCTTCTTCGACGGCTTGCTCTTATAGACCAACTCGCCGGCATCGATAACCATCGAAGTACCATCCGGCATAACAATCAAAAGACACTCGCCGCGTCCCGAGCTGATGGTGTGAATATCGAGATAACCCTCACTCCAAGCGGGGAGTTGCTTACCTACGAGAGATTTGTTTTTAGGCTTTGCCACAGCAGCTGTAGCCACCAAGCAAAGCGAGAGTGCAAAGGTTATAATTCTTTTCATATCGCAAGACTGATTAAAATACAATGCAAAGATACACAAATCTACCGTTTTTATTGCATACCATTAGAAAATTTGTAACTTTGTAACAAAATATAGATAATCATAGGGGATGAATAACAATAGGTTATACACACTGATTGGGGCTACTCTGCTACTCATTTTTGCGCAGTGCACAACCCCAGAGGTGACGGATTCCGACATCGTCAAGTATGGCGGTGAGGAGATGGAACTCTACGCAAGCACCATCTCTCGCACCTCGAACGACGGCATCTATACCCTCTGGAGCGAAGGGGATAAGATAAATGTTTTTCACCTCGCATCGGGAGGTAGTAACTACGTCAACGACGGTGCATTCACACTTGCGGACAACACTCAAAACTGCTTTAAGGGAGAGCTCAACAGTGATGGCGAGCTGACAAATGCCACGACCTACAATTGGTTTGCAAGTTACCCTTACACCGCCTCCCTCGTTTCCCCAAGCGGCGAGGGTGCAAACTTCACAATAGGCTCGCCTTCAACATCGCATCAAACACAGACGGGCAACAACAGTTCGGCTCATATAGCCGGCGAATATATGCCACTCGTTGGCAAGGCGAGCGCAGTGGCGGCAAACATAGCGCCCTCGCTCACAATGAAGAATGCTGCATCAATGGCTAAGTTCGTCATTAGCAACAACTTCAACGAGGCAATCACCATAAAGAGCATCGAGCTTACAGCGCCGAATCACAGCCTTGTCGGCTCGTTCAGCATCGACTTCACGAATACGTCCGACATACGCTACACGCCTACTTCTACATCGGAAAGTGCTCTGCTCGAGGTGACAAATGGCGAGAGTATAACATCAGGCGAGGAGGCCGTATTCTACATGGCAATCGCACCCTTCACAGCAACAACGAGCGAGCAACTCACCTTCAAAGTCGGCATCCTGACCTCACAAGGCGAAAGGAGTATTGAGAAGACCCAAACCCTCACCGGTGAACTCATCTTCTCGGCAGGAAAGACAAAGGAGATTGTGCTCAGCTGTGGCGAAGAGTTGAAGGTGGTAAGACTTCCGCTCGACGAGCTGCCTCCAATGACATCGGAGATTTCGAAGGTGCGCGCACGAATTATGTGCTACAACATCCGCAACTGCAAAGGCTCGGATAGCGTTATCGATTACAAGCGTGTTGCCAACGTAATTAGCCGTTGCAACGCCGACGTAGTTGCATTGCAGGAGGTGGATAGCGTAACTGGCCGCCACCCTCTCGACCTATCGAAGCACTTGGGCGATATGACAGGCCATCACGCCACCTTTGGTGCAGCGGTAAACTACTCGGGAGGCAAGTATGGCGTAGCCGTTCTCTCGAAGGAGAAGCCACTCTCGTGGCGCACTGTAAAATTGCCTTGCAGCGACGAGGAGCGCGTATTTCTGATTGTGGAGTTCGAAGACTACTACTTCTGCAGCACCCACTTCTCGTTGTTGGAGGAGTATCGCCTGAAGGCCGTAGAGATTATTGCTGAGGAGGTTGCCAAGCTGAATAAACCTATATTCATTGCTGGCGACTTGAACGCACTACCCGACTCGTCGGTGTTGACCAATCTCAGACAATATTTCAACATCTTCACAAAATCGGGCTCTGCGTTGACATTCCCTGCATCGGCGCCTAACCGCGAAATTGACTACATCGGACTCTACAAAAACGCCAACTATAGCCCTATCATCTACGAGCACTATGTTGTGAACGCACCGGTAGAATCGGACCACCGTCCAATCCTCGCTGATGTCGAAGTTTTCTAGTGAAAGAGGCCGAATAAACCGAAGATATAAATATTGCATCCATTTTTTTGTGCAATTGCTATTATTTTACAAAAATAATACCTATATTTGCGGTTGATTAGGTAGCGAGTAGAAGTTCGCACACCGGAATAGCGAATAAAATTAAAATTAGATAGAATAATGGAGATTAAAAAGAATCCCGAAGTAGACGTACAAAACAAGCGAGTTTTATTGTTCGAAATTGGCTTGTCGTTGTCTGTGTTGGCAGCCATCGCTGCATTCCTCTATGCTCCGAAAGAGCATAAGATCGAGAAGGTTGAGCAGGTTATTGAGATTGTCGAGGAGGAGATTACCGAGATTACTCGTCAGGATCAGAAGCCACCAGAGCCACCAAAGCGTACCGAGATTACCGTTATTACCGATGTGCTCAGCATCGTAACTAACGACGAGAAGATTACCACCAACATCGACTTTGCCGAGTTTGCCGAGGATGTAGAGATTATCCAGCAGGTAGCAGTTGAGGAGGAGGTTGTAGAGGACGACCAGCCGTTCGTAAAGGTTGAGCAGATGCCATCGTTTATGGGTGGTGACCTTATGACCTTCCGTAACTGGGTGATGAGCAAGGTTCGCTTCCCTCAGATTGCATTGGAGAACCAGATTAGTGGTCAGGTGCTTCTCTCGTTTGTGGTTGAGCGCGATGGTTCACTCACCAACATCCAGGTGCTCCGTACCCCAGATTCATCACTTTCGGACGAGGCTATCCGCGTGTTGAAGTCGTCGCCAAAGTGGACCCCAGGTAAGCAGCGTAACCAGACCGTACGTGTTAAGTACACCCTTCCTATCGAGTTCCGTATCCAGAACTAAAGATTGGTTTCTAACAATAAAAAAGCCGAGCGAACATCTTTTGCTCGGCTTTTCTTAAACAAAATTGAAGATGTCAGAAGAGAAACGAGATAAAAAAGAGAAGAGCATTCCAGTAGAGATTAACCGCGAGGAGCGCGCCGTGTTGGTTGCGGTAATCCGCGATAACCAGGAGCCACGTCAGGCCGAGGAGTTCCTCGACGAGTTGGAGTTCTTGGCCGAGACCGCCTCGATTAAGACCGAGCGTCGCTTCACTCAGCGACTCTCGCAGCCTTCGTCACGCATATATGTCGGCCCGGGTAAGCTCGAGGAGATTGCAGCCTACTGCGAGGAGCACGAGATTAACGTCGTTATCTTCGACGACGAGCTCTCGCCATCGCAGACTCGCAACATCGAGGCCGCAATGCCGTGCCGTGTCATCGACCGCACACGCCTCATCCTCGACATCTTCCGCCAGCGTGCGCAGACCGCCTATGCAAAGACCCAGGTTGAGCTTGCACAGTGCGAGTATATGTTGCCCCGCTTGGCTGGTATGTGGACCCACCTCGAGCGTCAGCGTGGAGGTACGGGAACACGTGGTGGAGCCGGTGAGCGCGAGATTGAGACCGACCGTCGTATCGTGCGCAACCGCATCACCAAGCTGAAGGAGGACCTCAAGAAGATTGACAAGCAGATGGCCGTGCAACGCTCAAATCGTGGCGGTATGGTACGCGTATCGTTGGTGGGCTACACCAATGTCGGCAAGTCTACCCTGATGAACCTCATCTCAAAGAGCGAGGTCTTCGCCGAAAATAAGCTCTTTGCAACGCTCGACACCACGGTCCGCAAGGTTGTCTTCGACAATCTTCCATTCCTCTTATCGGACACCGTAGGTTTCATCCGCAAGTTGCCTACCGAGCTTATCGAGTCGTTCAAGTCTACCTTGGACGAGGTACGCGAGGCAGATTTGCTCATCCACGTCGTAGATATCTCGCACCCACAGTTCGAGGAACAGATAGATGTGGTGAAGCAGACCTTGCAGGATATTGGTGCGGGCGAGAAGCCTGTATACCTTGTCTTCAACAAGATTCACGCCTACACCTACACCCCAAAGGAGGAGGACGACCTCACACCTGCTACCAAGGAGAATCGTTCGCTCGACGACCTTCGTCAGAGTTGGTTTGCAAAGCAGAACACCCCTTGCATCTTCATCTCGGCTGCCGAGCGCACAAATATCGAGAAGTTCCGCACCGACCTCTATGGTATGGTGCGCGAGATTCACTGCGGTCGCTATCCGTTCAACAACTTTTTATACTAAAAGGCTCAATTCTTAATTCTCAATTAATATAATATATAGGTATGCTGCACATTTTAGACAAGCAGAACAGCATCATCAACAAGTTCCTCGCAGAGTTGCGAGATATTAATGTACAGAAGGACTCTATGCGTTTCCGTCGCAACTTGGAGCGTATTGGCGAGATTTCGGCCTACGAGCTCTCGAAAACCCTCGGCTACGCTCCCAAGAGTGTGACTACCCCACTTGCGGAGGCCGAGGTGCAGTGTATCACCGACAAGGTGGTTGTAGCGACTATTCTTCGTGCAGGATTGCCTCTGCATCAGGGCCTGCTCAACTACTTCGACGATGCCGAGAACGCCTTCGTATCGGCATATCGTAGCTACTCGAGCGAGAGCGAGTTCGAGATTAAGGTCGAGTATATCGCTTGCCCATCACTCGAAGGTAAAACCTTGATTTTGTGCGACCCGATGCTCGCCTCGGGTGCTTCGATGGTTGCAGCCTATGAAACACTCTGCGCTCACGGTGGCAAGCCAGCCCACACACACCTTGTGTCGGTACTCGGCTGCGAGGAGGGTGTCGATTATGTGCTCGAGCATACCAATTCGGAGGAAGTCGATTTGTGGGTAGCTACGGTGGACCCTGTGCTCAATCCGCATAAATATATCGTACCGGGCTTGGGCGATGCGGGCGACTTGTGCTTTGGCGAGAAGCTTTAAGAGCTTTGATAACAAAATAGCAACTGCGCCAATTTTTCACTTGGCGCAGTTACTATTTATAAGCAATAAATATTACAAATTATTAAAAAAAATAAAAAAATATTTGGTTAAATCGCATCTATATATTATATTTGCATTAGTGAAACGGGGTAAAATCCGTTTTTTGCGTTTAAGCAGAGATGTAAACACTTACAATTTATAACCAAACACTTATTTTTAATTTCAAATTTTCACTTTTATGAAAAAATTATTTACACTTATGTTGGCGATGGTCTGCGCATTGTTCGTAGGCGTATCGTGTACTCCTAATGGAGGCGACGAGCCAGCACCAGAGGTAAAGGCTGTAAACTTCGAGGCTCTCGACGTTCTCCCTTGCGACGCTGGTACTGTAAACTTGAACTACACCCTCACCGAGGAGGTTATCGGTTCGCAGCTTGTTCTTGGCGAGCCTAGCGCAGCTTGGTTGAAGGTTGAGTTGCCTGAGGAGGGTAACTATGTTGTTCTCACTTACGAGAAGAACCTCAACTCTCCTAACTCAGAGCCACGTGTAGCTACTTTCGAGGCTACTTATGGCGACAAGGCTCCTGTTACTGTAACTGTTAAGCAGGCTTCTACTACTGAGGTTGCTTTCACCGTTGCTTTCGACGAGGAAAGGACTACTCACGAGATTTCGTACTACACTTGCGACGCTGCTGACGACAACATGTCTTATGTTATCGCAACTGACAACGACATCAAGGGTATGAACGTTACTGGCAACACTTACGCTGAGATGATGAAGAACTATATCTCGACTTTGGCTAGCTACGGTATGCTCACTGAGGAGTACTTGCCATACGGTTTCTGGTTCAAGGGTGACGTTACTGAGCCACGCGAGACTACGCGTTACAGCGCTACTCCTGCTACTCTCCTCGCTGTAGGTTTCGTTGCAACAATGACTGACCAGGTTGACGAGTGGGGTACACCTATCTTCAACATAGAGTTCACTACTGCTGTTCACGAGTGGAATGTTCCTTTCAAGGGCTATCCTGAGATCGTTATCGAGAACCTCGAGCACACTGTAAATTGCGCTGCTGGTACTTTGGAGATGGCTTGCTCGATTGCAAATCCACTTGCTAACACTGAGGAGGCTACTTACTCTACTAAGGTTGAGACCGAGGCTACTTGGGTTGTTCCAACTTGGGCTGATGGTAAGTTGACTTTGGCTTATGAGGCTAACACTACTGCTCTTCCTCGTTCTGCTGAGATCGAGCTCAACTATGGTCAGGATATGACTTACTACTTTATGGGTGCTGCTGAGACTAAGCGTCTCACCTTGACCCAGGAGGCTGATTCTAACGCAACAAAGGTTACTTTCGATATCGAGGTTGTTGAGTCGCACTTCAACTGCATCGTTGTAAACGTTACTCCTTCGGATTTGGAGGCTACTTATGTATTGAATGTTAAGTCGGTACAGAAGGACGAGAACAACACTGTAGTTGAGGAGAACTGGGCAAATGTTGTTGTTAGCAACATGAGATACCCTGGTAACCTCAACTTCTTCACTGGTAAGTTGGAGAACCACGTTATCAAGATGAACCCAACTTCTTACGAGTGGGATGGTTATGACTACTATGTATACGCATTCGCAACTGATGCTGAGAAGACTGCTCCACTTTGCGAGCCTTCAGTAATCACTACAACTGTTGACGCTAGCGATATGCCATCGGTAACTTGGGATGTTGAGAAGAGTGGTATTGTATGGAATGAGAATAACGACCGTTATGACCTCGAGGTTGTTGAGGGTTCGAATGTAGTTCTCTACTTCAACGTAACTAACCCAGCTGAGGGTGCTTCACTCAAGTTGAACTACTTGTATGATAGCTACAATGTACTCGATGGCGATCCTGTAATCGACAACGCTGCTGGTACTATCACTATGAAGATTGACGCATACGACGATGCTAAGCGTTACCACTACGTTTCTCCTACATTCGCTTACACCAACGAGGCTGGCGACACTTGGGGTATCACTGCACCAAGCTTGCGTATCACTCAGGTTGAGGCTCCTGCAGTTCCAACCTATGCAAAGATTGAGCGAGTTGAGGATTTGGTAGCAGGTGAGTACTATGCTGGCGGTTACCTTACATCTTACGACTACAACGGTTCGACTCTCGATTGGACTGCAAACCCATACCACTTGATCAATGGTATCTCGACTGACTTGTACACTACTCCTTACGCTCACACTGACGGTCAGTTGGTAAAGAAGGAGGGCGAGCAGTATGATGCAGCTATCGTAACTCTCGAGGCTGTTGAGGGTAAGGCTAACACTTACTATGTAAAGGTT
>JAZLDJ010000116.1:0-55145 GCA_045614685.1 Alistipes sp.
AAAAAATACAATTTTACGCCATTTTCAAGAATTCGCCCATACCAAAACAGACACAAAATGTAAGTTTTTCGCTTTTTTCGCCAAAACATACTATTTTTTAGGTAAAAATACCTATCTTTGTGCGATGATAACTATTAGTTATCAAAGAGGTTAATTTTTTCGCCCCGTCGGGGGCTTTTTAATGAGCAAGGTTAGAGTTATGCGAAAGTTTCATATTATCGCAATATCGTTATTTACACTGATCGGTTGTAGGGATTCGGTGGAGACGCCTCGTCACACAATTGGTTTTGTGTCGCAAGTAAATCGTTCGATTGTTGAAGGTGTCGAGGATTTGCGCAACGGAGAGGGCGTTAAACTCTTCGGAACAGCAACACTCACAAGTGGCGACATCATTCGCCTGTTCGACGCCGAACAACTCTATTTCGACACCGAGTTGTACGATTGGAACTATGTCAATACCCGCTATTGGGCACCACAGGCAGACCATCGCTTCTACGCCGTATGGCCATACGACACCAACGCCTCCTTCGACGACGAGGAGGCAACGGTCACCATAAACCACACGGCAGATGCCGACGGAGCCGATTTGCTCTACGCCGTAGCATCTCGCAACCTTCTCTACAACGAGGACTACTCGACCGTATCTCTATCTTTCCGCCACGCTTGCGCCGCTTTGCAATTCAGCATCATCAACGCATCGGATGCAATTGTCACCAATGTAAGCAACATCTACCTCACCGGTGTTCAGAATAAGGGCATCTTCACCTTTGGCATAGCAGGAACAGCCAATTGGGAGTTAGACGGCTCGGTGGTTGCATCGACCGACCGCACCACATTTGGCGGAGATAATCTGACCAACTTGGCTATCGACATCAACACAAAGCATTCGCTCTATGCGGGCGGAGCGGTGGTAGTTCCGCCACAGGAGATTCTTAATACCGAGATACTGCTCCACTTGGAGATTAAGAAGCAGGGAAATGCCACTGCGGAGGTGAAAGATGTTATGCTTGGCAAACTCGGAGCCTCGGCACCAATAGAGTGGGAGGCGGGCAAGAAGTATGAATATACGCTGACCATAACCGAAAATGCAATCGTATCGAATGTAAAGGTGGTGCCTTGGATCGACCACTATGTAGATTTGTAGTAAAAACCGAAGTAAAGATGAAGAAATTTTTGCAGTTGATCTGTTGTGCAACTCTCCTCACCGCTTGCGAGCAGTGGGGCGAGAGCCTTGATATAAAATCGAACTCGGCAATAGCATTCAATGCCGAGAGCATTAATGCCGAGAGCATTGTGCGTAGCGCACTTACGCAAGAGGATATCGACAATGAGCGTGCGACAGTGAAGGTCTATGCAACCCGAAATGGTGGCGCACTCTACAACAATGTCGAGATTAAGATTGATCAAGAGGGCACCGGAAAGTGGTATCCAGAGACGGGCAAAACCGATTGGGTGAGTGGTAGCAACTACCTCTTCTACGGATATGCCTACAACACCACTGAGGGCTTGACAATAAACGACAACGGTAAATCGGTTACGGTTAATCAGCCAACCTCGTACAACGAGGAGAAGATGATTGACTACCTCCTTTCCTACCAATTTCCGGTGGCAAATGGTGCGATGAAGCCTATCGTGCAGTTGCAACTCGAACACGCTATGACATTGGTCGAGATTTATGTCGTGCGAGGTAATCTCTTCGAGGCAAGACTCAAAAAGTTGAGCTTGGAGAATCTTTTCAGCAGCGCCTCACTCAAATGCACAACCCAGGCCGTTATAAACGATGGTACAACCAATGTCTGGGAGGTTAATCCTTCGGGAAATGGCACAACAAAATACACCATTCAGCAAAATCCGGGCATTGAGATTGCCGACACACGAGAGAGCACCGCTGCCAAGATGAAGATTATGTGCATTCCACAGCAGCTCACCGCTAATACTACGCTCACCGTTGTCTATGAGGTGAACGAGAAGGTTACTTCCGACGACGATGCCGCCGACAATTGGGTTGAGCACACCGAATCGTTCCAGCTCTTCAAGTACGACCCTATCGCATACCAATCGGGGCACCGTGTGATATATACTGCAACTATCGACTCGGGAGTAAATCTCCAAGGCGTAATTGCAGAGTGGAAGGATGTGGATTACATCGAGGGTACAATCTTACCTGATATTCAATAGTGAAAATTAACTCCGTAAAGATGAAGATATTGTTCAAATATAGTACATTGTGGGTGGTAGCGTTGGCTATGACCCTGATGGGTTGTGTTGCGGGTGAGGGCATCGACACTCCGAACAACGAAGATATGAGAATTCGCCTGTGGGCAGGTATTGATAGAGCTTCGGTAAACAAGCAGAGCACTCGTGGAGATGCCAACTCGACGAGTGGCATCCTCACGCCTAATTCGAACGAGAAGCTCACCATCGGTATGGTGCGTATCGACGAGCTCTACTCCGAGGACTACCCTGCATTCGTAAATTGCGGCGACGATATCAAGGCGGAGCTCGATGTGCCCGATCCGAACAACAGCTACTACCGTGACATCAACTTCCTCAGTTCGCCGCAGTTCTTCTATCACGCCACCGACCTCGTGAAGTTTGCGGCGTGGTACCCTTACGAAACAGGTGTCTACAAGTCGACTGCGGAGAAGACTACCGTAAAATTCCCTATTACGGGCGATGTGGATATAATGTACGGAAATGTTTCGACAGGTTCGCAGACCAATGGTTTCGACATAATGACCTTCGACCACGCACTCTGCGTCTATCGCATCTACATATACTGTATGCACGAGGGCGTTGAGGGATCGAGCTGGGGCAATCTCGAAACGATGACTATGGAGGCATTGCCGACATCTTGCACCATAACCTTGCCAAAGGAGAAGGAGGGTGCTGACGCCAAGAGGTTCACAATTGAGTACGAGGGCGAGCAGGATATAGTGCTGAGTGACCCCGATAACAACATCTACTTCGACCCGGGAGAGAATATTCCTTTGGGCTTGGCAAACCGTAGAATGGTGGCAAAGTGCGTCTCGGCACCGCCGGCAGATGGTCTGCTTCATATCAGCCTCACCACGACCAACGAAACAGCTCGTCAGCGAGTCTCTATTGCTCGAAATTTCCAGGCAGGACACGCCTACGATATCGTTTTGCGATTCTCGGACCACGGCAGCATCAATGCCGATGTGTCGGTTGAAGATTGGTTCAAGCACGACCACGATGTAAATCAGGATGTAACGGTTGATATGTTCTACGACCTTTCGAGATATGGAACATCGAACTGCTACCTTATTAACTCGGCGAACTACGGTTATAGCTTCAATGCTACGGTAAAGGGCAATGGCGACAGCTCGCTTGTGGGCAATATCGACACAACAATCGACCCTGGCTATATCGACATCTTGTGGAGCGATATGCCCGACTACAATGGCAAACCTACCGTGCAACTCGTATCGCACCAGCTCTCAAATCACCGTATATTGTTCAATGTGCTTGGCAACCCAGGCGATATCAACGATAAGGCACTCAAAGCGGAGGGTAATGTCATCCTCGCAGCTGCCAAGGATAGTATGAGCTTCGTTAATAAGGAGTTTTTATGGACTTGGCACCTTTGGATTACCGACCGAGTAAGTATCCACGGTAACCCTAACGGCTATATTGTGCAGGATAGAAACCTCGGTGCTATTGCCGCAGAGCCCGAGACTGGCAAGGAGAAAAATATGTGGGGCTTGTACTACCAATGGGGCCGTCCTACTCCATTCCGAGTGGTTGATAACAACCAACTCCCTTACACCACTGCGCAGGCAGAGAACCCTGAGAATGCGGTGAAGGACCCGACAAAGCTCTATGGTATTAACGCCTCGAATGGCGATTGGTTGAAAGAAAGCAACAATCAGTTGTGGGGCTATCAGAACGACTTTACCAAGGCACAAAAGACCATCTACGATCCGTGTCCGCAGGGATATATGGTGGCAGATAAGCGTGTTTGGGAGAGTGTTGCAAACTACCAATCTACAAATGGTTGGCAGAATGCAGGAGCAAAGATTGAGGTTGGTGGTACTGAAATATGGTATCCTCTTCAAGGCTCGATCGGATCGAATGCTTATCCAAATCAGGCAGAGAGTCGTGTGCGCTTGTGGTCGAGTGTAGTTGACATCAACAACACCAAATATCCGTTCGAGTTGCGCTACAATTCGAGCGGTAATGCCACCACTTCGCCATCGCCAAATCGCAATGTGGCGCTGCCTGTGCGATGCGTGTCGGGTCACTCGACAGAGGTTATTACCAACCTGAGTGCTGCGCAGACCGCAAACTGCTATATGGTTCATCGCCCTGGCTACTACAAGTTCAAGGCGAATGTGCGAGGCAATGGCGTAACACAGCTTTTGACTACCGACGGAAAGACTATTGATATTGGCGACGGTATGTCAGGGAATTTCACCCCTGCAAAGATCGACTTCTTGTGGTATCAGGGTGATTTCAACGATAATTGGACCACTATCTCAGCCACCCCTAACGAGAGTGAGATTCCTATGATTTTGATGAATGGTGGCAAACTCGACGAGAGTGGCTATGTAACCTTCTATGTGGGTGAGTTCCACAAGGGAAATGTCGGTTTGGCGGCATACGATGTGTTGGGCAACATTATTTGGTCGTGGCATATATGGTTTACCGACGAGCCAAAGAATAGAAATAGCGGTGACTACTCCCTGATGGATAGATTCCTTGGTGCAACCTACGCTCCGACAATCAGCGGAGACCGCATCACTTTTGCCGACGACAACCAGCTCTTGGCAACATACGGCTTCTACTACCAATGGGGTAAGAAGGATCCATTCTACGGCCCTCGTACATATAACGCTACCGACAACACCAATACCAACACGCCACAATGCTCGACCTATTGGACAAAGGCATACAATGGTGCTTGGACCGCTCGTGATACATTCGACACCGATGGTATTGTGCGTGTAAGTGAGGCACCTGCCACACCTCGACTCTTCCGCAAGCGAGCAGGAACGAGCGAAAGAGATGCAAGTAGTTGCTGGTATCCGAATGAGTGGGCAACATCCCGTACATCCGACCATATGTGGGGCTATGGTAATAGTGGTAACTCGGCAGGACAGGGTTACACAAAGACTATGCACGACCCTTGCCCTCCGGGCTATATGGTAATGTATCACCATGTATGGTATTACAGCGGCAACGGCTATGTAGGAGATAGTTACGGCGGTGCCAATCTGACTACCGAGGATGAGTTCCATAATGGAGGAATTGTACTTATCAAAAATGGATTTGAGAATGCCTGGTATCCGTTTGTCGGATATAGAGATGGCGGTAGTGGTCGTATCACCACAGTGAGCACAAGTGGTCGCATTGCAACCTGTATGCCATACAAGGAGTATAATACACGATACTACTTCTATAATAATACCCAAACCTACCAGGAGCGATATTTCGGTAGTGCCGGTGCGCAGGCTGTCCGTTGTATGAAAGAGTAAATAAGGAGGATGAAGATTATGAGAGAGATATTGAACAGATTTGCCATTGTGGCGGTTGCAGCGTTTGCCCTGTCGTCGTGTATAAACCACGACGAGGGTGACGATATAGTTGTTGGCGGAGGCGGCACAAGCTCAACCCCTTCCACCACCATAACACCTGCCTGCCGTGTCGAGAGTCAGAGCGTATCACGAGCTCGTGAGCTAGGCATAACCGTGCGCTCGCTTATCGACCAGATAACCACCAAGCAGCTCGACTCGAACTTCTTGCGTATAGACGAGGATATGGCGCAAAATCTTGACGGTCTATACACCTTCACGGGAGGAGTGGGCAACACCACTCTGCTCACCAACTGGAACAAGGCTTATACGCTCGAAGCGACCATCATCTCGTCGCCCGACAATACCGAGGATATCCACTATCGTTCGGTGTCGCTTGATCCTGTGCAGCAGTACAGGCTGAATATCGTGGAGCACAAGGATGCTAATGGCAATGTGATTGTCGATACTACTCACTTCTACCACACCCGTTTGGTGGGTTGGTACCCTAAGAATTGTAAGCTCCCCGAGCGAGAGGGCTCACCTGCGACACCGCTATTCGGAGAGTGGAGCGAGTTTGACGCTGTGCGCATAAACGAGACTGTCAATATCAAGGGTGTTCCGACCGAGATTGTAGGACTCCACTTCAAGAATTTCAATGGCGAGACCGATATTATGGTCAGCGATGTCTGCGAGGCGCAGGCTTGGCACAAATACAACTCGAACAACCCTCACAAGAGCGATGTTCACCCAACCGACGGAACAAACATCTATCGTGAGCCATTTGGTCATAACTTCGAGAATCCTACCTACTCCAACTTCCTGACCTATCGCCACTATCGCTCGGCAATTCGAGTATCGGCGTATGCCGACCAGAGCGAGCAGAGCCTCTCGATGTGGGGCGAGATTGAGGATGTGATTATCCGCAATCAGCCAACCTCGTGTAAGATTTGGTTGCCAACCGAAGTGGGCGAGTTTGGCGAGGTCTACGAGTGGGGCGACTACAAGAATCAGAACATTGTGCGTACTGCAATGTTTGGCAACGACAGTAACCACCCCGAGTATCACGAGGAGGCGAAGTATCCTATCTCGATGAAGGGTTCGTCGTTGGAGAACAACCTCTACCTCGGCTACTCGCTGATTGAACCGGGCAGAGATGTGGAGCTCGAAGTGCATACGCAGTCGGGTGTCTATACGACCGTCATCAGCGCAGATCATATTCACAAGGACGAAAATGGTAAGGAGGAGCATATTAACCTCTTCGAGCGAGGCTACATCTACCACATAACATTGAACTTGCAGACCTCGGGTACCATCAGTGCAATCCTCGAAAAGGAGGGCGATGAGCACTACTACGACCTCTCACGCTTGCACGAGTACGAGGTAGATAACGAGAGCGGCAGCACAGGCGACAACGGCATCGAGGTCTTCAAGATTGCCAACTGCTACATCATCGACCCTACATCGGAGCATTTGGTGCTGAAAGATGAGAACGGCAACAACATCAAAGACGAGAATGGCAACGATATACCATACGACGGCTACTGCTTCCTCGCCACAATTATCGGTAATGGTCAGGCGGGTATCATCTCGCAGGGCTCGCAGACATTATACCCCAACCACGAGGATATCTCGCCTGTGTCGGCGCACCTCTTGTGGGAGAGCGAGCTCGGCTTGGTAACCAATGTCGAGTTGAAGTTCGGTTATGTCCGTTTCAAGGTTCCAAAGGGTGTGAATGCCCGTGGAAATGCCGTTATTGCGGTCTATGATGAGAAGGGTAAGATTCTTTGGTCGTGGCATATATGGATTACAGAGTCGCCACATCAGGTCGATATCGAATTGGGCGAGGGCGAGCACCACACCATAACCGTGCTCGACCGTAACCTCGGTGCGACAAGAGCCACCTGCACAAACGGAGAGCAGGCGCTCGAAACCTACGGATTGTACTATCAGTGGGGTCGCAAGGACCCTTCGATGGGACCCGAGTCGTACAATTACAACCTCGTAAATCTGATTACGGCTCCATACTACGACTACTCGTCGGACAAGAAGACGGCTGCCGAGGTGGCGCAGTTTGCAGAGCCGACACTCAAAGATGCTATCGAGAACCCGATGTATCTGATTTTGCCGTCGGCGCAGACATCGCAATACTCGTTCAACTGGCTCCACGAGCGTTACGACTTCCTCTGGGGATACAATATTGCTACGGGTATGACATCGAAGACCATCTACGACCCGTGTCCGTATGGATACCGTGTGCCAAGTAGCGAGTTGAATCACCTCTTCACCTCTGACAAAGGAACAGGCCAGGCGGGTACATACGGCTACACCCGTACATCCAACGGCACAACCCTCTTCTTCCCATACGCCGGCTACAAGGGTGTGGATGTGGGCCTTTCGTCGGTGGCATTGCCTTGGAAGTATGTGGGCGAGAAGGGCGACTATCAATCCTCTATGTATTGTAATAATCCCGAAGATATGATTGGCGAAATCACCCACTATATGCACCGTGAGCGCATCTACATCTCGAAGGAGCAGTCGTGGGAGGAGCTCAATGTGGGCACCTACAACGCATATATGACCCCTTGCTACGCCAATCGTCGTACAGCTGCACCTGTGCGCTGCGTGAGGGATGAGATGATTGGTAGTATCACCGGCTCGATTAGCATCGATACGAGCACCTTTGTTGCGGGAGCACTCGTAAACATCTCATACAACGCCCACTCCTATGGTAGTGCCATCGAGAATGTGGTCATTCACGCCGAATATACCACAACAAACGGCGTGAAGATGGTGCGTGAGGTGCGTAAGGAGAATGGCATCAGGAAGTACAATATCGAAGGTGTTGTTCCGTTCAATTTGCCGGAAGACTGCGACGATAATGGCATAACCTTCAAACTTATCGTGGAGAATGAGCACGGCCTCACCTACTCCGACGATACCGAGCTGACAAAGACCTCTATCAAGTCTGTGTTTATGCAGTGGAACGATCGAAACATCGACAGCATAAACTCATCGAACCGAGATTATGTAATAGTGGGTCAGCCAATTCGCTACTATGTGGGTGTATTGGCAAGTGCTAAGCCTATATCTGTAACTATCAACGGCGTACAGGCTACCGAATTGATCGACTACAATGTTGTGCCACAGCCGTCGGGCAGTGCAACATCGAAGACCGTGTGGTATATCGATTGGTCGCAGAATACCAAGGGTACCTACGATATGACTGTTGTAGCAACTGTGGATGGTATGACCGACGAGAATAAGGTTGGCAGCGTGAAGGTTGCAGGTTTGTCTTTGGGCAATCATACCACCTCGCCTGACCAAAGCGGTGCTACGATGTATGTATTGGAGAACCTTATCGAGAACAACACCTATTTGACTGCGGTAAATAACAACCTTTCGGCAAATACTCAGCAGAACTACTACAACTTGTTCGCTTTCGAGAATAGAAGAATCAAGAGTGTAGCACGAGGCACATATTGCAATGGTACAAATGGAACTATTTCGTTCAACAATAACGGAACGCAATATACATTCAGCACTTACGAAGAATGGAATCAGATAACCTCGTCAGGAGGATACATCCGCCAGGAAAATAGCACAAATGTAGTGATCAATCGCACTGCAGATGGCGACAATAACTGGTACTTCTACCCTGTAACTCTCGATATGCCTTAGTGGGGTATCGCAGGTATCTGCACAAAAGAAGAGCGTGTCCAAGATATTTTGGACACGCTTTTTCATTAGAAGTTGTATAACAAGAGGGATTTCAAGGCTTAAACCTTCTTCGAAGGCTTTTGGTTGCTGCGGCTCGGCAATAACAAGGCAAGCAGGGTTAAGTCCCCATTTTTCAAAGGGGGATTTAGGGGGAATGTCAATACTTAATCACAAAGAAGAGGAGTCAAGATTTTGACTCCTCTTCTTTGTGATCCCGTTGGGGCTCGAACCCAAAACCTACAGCTTAGAAGGCTGTTGCTCTATCCAGTTGAGCTACGGAACCAGGCCTGTTTGGGCGATTTGCGTTGTGCATTGCGCCTCTAAAACTCCGCAAAAGTAATACAAAATTCCCAATTTGCAAAATATGTTGCTTAATACCTCTTAGTTAAGGTGTATAATTTGTTTCGTATCAAAGGCTTATTGCCAAAATTACGCCTACATTTTGCTATATTTAGTATTTTATGCGTATATTTACACATTGAAAAATAAAATTATCGTATTGCGGCAGTTACAATCAAATATCTCGTAGGTTTTATGCAATATTGAATTGTATTTCACGCAGTCATAAATAGAGGAATTATGAGAATTAGAGGTGTTGTAGTTTTGATGATGTTATTTGCGGGATTTATCTCAACCGCACAGAACGATAAGGGTAAAGTGCCGCGCATCCTGGAATCATCAGATGGGTGCAACATATATTATTTATATGGCAATGATGGCTGGGGAAATGTTCCGGAAGGCTGGAAGGTGCAGCAGGAGTTTCTGAAAAACGCAACAGAGGAAGATCTAGAGCAGACGGTTTTACACTCAAAGACTCCGGCGTATAGGGCTATGGCATATAGCGCATTAGTGTTGGGCAAAAGTAAGAGATGCTACGACCTACTTCTTAATAAATTGAGAGACTCATCCACATTTATGGCGGCGAGATTTGATGTGTATTCCACTCATAACGTAGCCTCAGCCATGTTGCAGATGTTCTCAAGTTCGAAACAGCGAGTGAATAAGGCTCAGCAGCGTCACATCGATAGCATGATTGTATTCAGTGCAGGACTTGAACACCTAGATAAATATACACCAGCATCACGACTTGAGGGTATGGATGGTCTGTACGAAAGACTCAGAGAATTGCATCTGTCGGGGACTCCACGCATGCTCCCTATTATAGCTAAATATAGAAAAGAAGATGATATTCCTATAATGATAGCTGCTCTTAAGGAATATAAGAAAGGGTTGGATCGTCACGGGGGCAATACCGAAGGTCCGAAAGGAGATACGAACAGCGCATTGGATGCGATGATGATTTGGAGAAATGAAGCCTTTATGCCGGCATTGGAGGAATTACGGGATTATGAAATATCCCGTAGGTATCTGGATTATCATAGGGTGAAGATTATGTTCAAGGTGGTGATGTCATACGACAATGAATGGGCATATAACTTCATAGAAGAGACCTTCAACAAGCCAATTTTCCACACGGAGTATTTTTCTGAGGAACTTTATAAAGCCTATTATGAAGAAAATGAGATGTTGCGTTTTCGTTCATTAGTCGAACGTTATGGGAAAAAGCCGTTTGATTGGGATACTAATCCGAAGAACAAAAATAACATACTACATAACAAATAAAAACAATGAAAAGACTTTTAACTCTTATTTTGGTGCTTGCGGCTGTGGCGACAGCTTCGGCGCAGGCAATTACCGAGGAGGCGAAGGCGAAGGCTGCTGACCTCGTATCGAAGATGACTCTCGAGGAGAAGCTCGAGTACATCGGTGGATACAAAAGTTTCTACATCCGAGCTATACCTCGCCTCGGCATCCCCGAAATACGCATGGCCGATGGTCCGCAGGGTGTGAGAAACAACACCAAGAGCACAATGTACGCTTCGGGCATCGCGGCTGCAGCAACTTGGAATCGCGAGGCTGTATACAACATGGGCGTTGGTCTTGGTCAGGATAGCCGTGCACGCGGTGTGCATATCCTGCTTGGTCCAGGTGTAAACATCTACCGTTCGCCTCTTTGTGGTCGTAACTTCGAGTATTTCGGCGAGGATCCATATCTCTCGGCTCAGACTGCCGTAAACTACATTAAGGGTGTGCAGAGCCAAGGTGTTATGGCTTGTATCAAGCACTTTGCGGCCAACAACCAAGAGTGGAATCGCCATCACGTATCGTCGGATGTCGACGAGCGCACCTTGCACGAGATATATCTCCCTCCGTTCCGCGCAGCAGTGGAGCAGGCAGGTGTTGGAGCTGTGATGTGTTCGTACAACCTTATTAATAGCGTGCATGCATCGGAGAACCACTACCTCAACATCGAGGTTTTGCGCGATATGTGGGGCTTCGAGGGTATCCTTATGTCGGACTGGACGGCCACCTATTCGGCTATCAATGCTGCAAATGGCGGTCTCGACCTCGAGATGCCAGCAGGTCGCGTAATGAACTACAAGCACTTGGCGCAGTCAATTGAAAATGGTGTTGTGGATGTTCGTACAATCGATGCCAAGGTGCAACACATTCTTCAGACTCTCATCTCGTTCGGCTTCTTCGATCGCCCACAGAAGGATAGCTCCATCTCGGAGCGCAATCCATTCTCGGATAACGCATCGTTGGAACTTGCCCGCAATAGCGTGGTATTGCTCAAGAATGACGGTATCCTCCCATTGGCAAAGGGCAATGTTGTGGTTTCGGGTATGCACTCGCGCACCATCCCTACAGGTGGCGGTAGTGGCTGGGTGAATCCATTCGAGACCTGCTCTGTATTGGAGGGCTTGGAGGGAGTAGGCAGCTACAAGGTGGTATCGACCGACGATATTCGCACCAACTCGTTGAAGGGTAAGTTCTTTACCTCGCGAGACCTCAAGACCGCAGGTTTGAAGGCTGAGTATTTCAATACCAAGAATCTCTCGGGCGAGCCTGTAATGACTCGCGTAGAGACAACTATCAACCACAACTGGAAGAAGAATTCGCCAAAGAGGGGCGTGGTGAATGCCGACAAGTTCTCGATTCGTTGGAGTGGAGTGTACAAGAGCTCGCACGACGAAGAGATTGAATTTACGTTGGGTGGCGACGATGGTTACCGAATGTTTATCGATGATGAAGAGGTCATCAGCAACTGGGGCCACCACGCTATGAACTACCGAAAGTATCTTCTCAAGGCCAAGGCTAATCGCAAGTATGATATCCGAATAGAGTATTTCGACAATGCGTCGGATGCACGCGTGGAGTTTGCTATGTACGACAAGAGCTACATCAAGAACAACGCCAAGAACTTCCGTTCGGCAGATGCTGTTATCGCTTGTGTTGGATTCGATTCGAAGACCGAGCGTGAGAATAAGGACCGCACCTTCGAGATGCCATACGAGCAGGGTCAGCTTATTCGC
This sequence comes from Alistipes sp., assembly GCA_045614685.1. GTDB lineage: Bacteria > Bacteroidota > Bacteroidia > Bacteroidales > Rikenellaceae > Alistipes. Next base: position 12,632 of record JAZLDJ010000116.1, read on the forward strand.
GATATTGCAGCCATAAATCCAAACGTGGTGGCTGTAGTAAACTGCGGTGGAGGTGTCGAGATGGAGAGTTGGATAGACTCAGCAAAGGCAGTTCTTTTGGCTTGGTATCCAGGTCAGGAGGGTGGTCAGGCGATTGCTGAGATTATCTCGGGCAAGATTTCGCCTTCGGGCCGTTTGCCAATATCTATCGAGCGCAAACTCGAGGATAACCCAACCTATGGTAGCTACTACCACAACCTCGATGTGGATACTCGCAAGAGCCCATATCTGCGTGTGAACTACAAGGAGGGTGTATTCCTTGGATATCGCGGCTACGACCGCAAGAGTGTGAAGCCACTCTTCCCATTCGGTTACGGCTTGAGTTATACTAAGTTCGACTACAGCAACCTCAAGGTTAAGGATGCAGCGGATAAGATTGTAGTGGAGTTCGACGTAAAGAACTCGGGTAAGTGCGATGCTGCAGAGGTGGCACAGGTCTATATCGGCTACAAGGATACAACCATTCCGCACCCTGTTAAGGAGTTGAAGGGCTACGACAAGGTGGTGATTAAGAGCGGTGCTACACACCACTTTGTGGTGGAGATTCCATACTCGCAGTTGGAGTGCTACGACATCCTCACTCGCAAGATGGTTCGCGCGGCTAAGAGCCTCGACGATGTGAAGATTTTTGTGGGAGCTTCGGCCGAGGATATCCGACTTTCTCGCAACTAGGAAAGAGCCAATATTCATAGAAAGAGTGCGTCCAACAAGGTTTTGGATGCACTCTTTGCTATTTTTATGCGCTAAGTGTGGCTCTATTTCGAAAAAAGTTATTAACTTTACAATGCGAATTGTCCATTCTCTCCAATGGTGGGGCAATGGAGTAGTTAGGTAAAACAACAAAAATATTATAAAACGTAAAATTTTAAGCTTATGAAGAAGTTATTTTCTTGGATTATGGCCGCTGTTGCATTGGTGGCTGTAGGCTGTACTAGTAATGTCGAGACTGTCAGCGACTACACAAAGGCTGTAGCTGACAATTCGGCAGTTGTTGTTCGCTTCGATGCATATCAGGTGTTGCAGAAGAGTGGTATGTACAACGAGTTGGTGAATATGGCTAAGGCTGAGTTGCAGAAGGCTGGTGCTCCATCGCTCATCGTATCGATGGCAGAGGATCTTCGCAACTCGGGTATCGACGTTCAGGCTCCGATGTATGCTTATGGTGCTATGCTCGACAACAGCAATGGCTTTGGTGCTATAGTGGCAAAGGTGCATAGCAGAGCAAAATTGGACCAACTTGTCAATATGATTATATCTGAAGCACACCTCAGCAAGTACGAGCAGAATGGCTGTACCATTATTCCAGTCGAGAGCAATGTTGCTATTGCATATAATGATGTGGCTGTAATGGTTGGTGCAGTTGAGACCATCGTAAATGGTACTCATGCTAAGAATGTTCAAGATTGCCTGGTGGAGGCTCTCAACAACGCAGCTAGCGGCGTAGCTGGAGGTAGCTTGTTGCCTGCATACGAGGGTAACGATGTGGCTGCTTGCCTCAATACAAATGCGCTTATCGACGTTGTTAAGTTGGCGTTGACATACAACTACGATGCTGAGGCGGCGCAGCATCTTGCTCAGTTGGAGCAGCTTCGCAACTCGAAGTTCGACCTTGCAATGAACTTTGCTCAGGGTAGCATCGATGTGAGCACCAAGGTAAGCAACATTCCTAACTTAGGTTACACCTTCACTCCTTGCACCGACGAGAACTTGAAGTATGTACCAGCCGATGCTTGGGCAGTAGTAAACCTTCCACTCGATGGTGTTATGTTTGTTAAGCAGCTTAAGGATCAGCTTGCACAGAATCCAGCGATTAAGAGTGAGCTCAACCAACAGTTGTATTCGGCTACAAACGGAATGGTTCGTGATGTTCAGGGCTTGATGCAGATTGCAGAGCCGCTCTTGAACTCGTTGAAGGGCAATTTGACCGTTTCGCTCAACAATGTCAAGATCTCGAAGGTGTACGACCCTAACTACTACGACTATTGGACTGGTAGCTATGGCGGTATGCGTCAGAAAGAGGAGGTGAATGCTTTCGCTATGATGAACGTAACAAATAGCTCGATTATGGGCTTTGCTCAGAACTGGATTTCGATGGTTCCTGAGATTCAGCAGGTGGGCTCGTCGATGTATAAGATTGAGGATGGTGGCGTTTGTGGCTATTTCGGCCAGCAGGATAATGCCCTCTTCGCATCGACTCCATATCCTCTCGGCGTAGTGGCAAATCCTGCAACTCAGGCTACTTGGTACCCGCAGGTGAATGGTAGCTATGGCTATGCAGTGGTGAATATGGCTGCAGTACTTGCCGATGCAGAGATTCGCAACGCGATTGCTGAGGAGCTTGCTAAGGAGATGGACTTATCGGTTTACGCAAGTAATCAGTTGCTCAATTCACTCAACTACCTCCTTTTTAAGGTCGACTCCCCAGAGAGCGTAACTTTGCGTCTTGTTCTTCAGAATGGTCAGGAGAACGCATTGGCTCAGCTTGTCAATATGGTGAAGTACGAGGTGATGAATCAAATCAATCGCTACTAAGATGAAACAGATAGAGCTGCACAATGTCGTTCCCGAGATATTCGCCTCGCGCGAGGACGTACACTCGGATATTTGGCTCACCGATTTTTGCTTCGAGCGAGGTAAAAAGTACCTCGTCGAGGCGGCATCGGGTACGGGTAAATCGTCATTGTGCAGCTACTTGTTTGGGCAGCGCGGCGATTACCGAGGCGATATCCTCTTCGATGGAGAGGATGTACGACGTTACTCGGTGGGCGATTGGAGCCGTCTGCGCAAGCAATCCATAGGCATTCTGTTCCAAGACCTAAAGCTCTTCGACGAGCTGACGGCTTGGGAGAATGTCGAGCTCAAAAATCGACTTACGCGCACTCAGGATCGAGCTACGATATTGTCTTGGTTCGAGGAGTTGGGTATATCCGACAAACTCGACTCACGCATTGGCCTTATGTCGTATGGTCAGCAGCAGCGCGTGGCTCTCATCAGGGCGTTGTGCCAACCGCTCGACTTCCTGTTGCTCGACGAGCCTATATCGCACCTCGATAGCCGCAACAGCGACATTATGCGCGACATAATATTGCGCGAGACAGAGCGCCAGGGCGCAGCAATTATTGCTACATCAATTGGTAAGCACATGGATATTAACTACGATAAGGTGGTGCGCTTATGAGGCTAATTTGGAAACTTCTGCGTCAGCATATCAGTGTGCTGCAGTTGGCGGGCTTCTTCCTTGCCAACCTTGTTGGTGTATATATTATTCTGTGTGGCGTACAGATATACAACGACCTCAAGCCCGTAATCTCGGGGGATAATTCCATAGTCTCGAACGACTATATCGTAATATCGAAGAGGGTATCCACAGATAACATGCTTGTGCGCGATGCCACAATGTTCAGCCGAGAGGAGATTGAAGACCTGAAGGCTCAACCCTTCGTGGAACGTGTTGGCGAGTTTAGTTCGGCACAATTCAAGGTGAGTGGCTCGTTGCAGATGCTCAATGCCTATACGTTGCTATTCTTCGAGTCGGTGCCCGATTCGTTCATCGACGTAAAGAGCGATAAGTGGCACTTCACTCCGGGCGATACGACCATCCCTATCATTATCCCAAGGGCATATCTCAACCTCTATAACTTTGGTTTCAGTATGTCGAGGGCTGGTCTGCCGCAATTGTCGGAAGATTTCTTGAAGGATCTACCTATTCAGATAACTATTCGTGCAAATAATGGCTCGGTCATCAATTACGAGTCCTACATTGTGGGCTATTCCGACCGCATAAATACCATTCTTGTGCCCGAGAGTTTCTTGAATTGGGCAAATAGGGAGTATGGCTATGCCTCGTCGGCTTTCAACTCCAATGCGCCGCAGGGTCCATCGCGACTTGTCTTCGAGACTAACAATCCGTCCGATACCGAAATAGGCAAGTATCTCGAGAAGAGAGGCTACACCACCGAGAATAACGACTCGGCTACTAGCAAGATGAACTATTTGCTGAATGTTGCAATGGTGGTTATCGTGACTATTGGCGCAATCTTTAGCCTTTTGTCGCTCGCTATACTAACATTGAGCATCTATCTGCTCTTGCAGAAGAATACCACCAAGTTGGGCAACTTGGTGCTTGCGGGCTATACTCCGCATATGGTTGCGGCACCTTATAAACTGCTTACCATTTTGCTGAATCTTGCCGTTACGGCTGGTGCGCTCGTTGCCACATTTGCCGTGCGTAGCTACTATCTTGGCAAACTCTCGGAGGTCTTTGGCCAAAACTTTGTTGGCACAACCTCCAATACCCTAATCGTAGCTGTAGCTATCACCCTGGCTGTGATTCTCTTCAACGTGCTAATCATCCAGCGCAAGGTAGACGCCATCTCCCGCAAACGATAGACTCTGTAGTTTCTAATTTTTAATTTTGCATTCTGCATTCTGAATTTTGCATTTTATGGTAGTACTGCCATTGACATATTGGGGCTCGGTGGAGCATTTTGCGCACCTCGTGCAGGCGGGTGAGGAGGCTGTGATAGACCTCGGCGAAAACTATGTGAAGCGTTCGGAGCGCAATCGCACTGAGATTGTTACGCCTACGGGTGCGATGGTTTTGTCGGTGCCTCTTGTCAAGGCAAATCGTCCGCGTACGCCTATGCTTGATATGCGCATTGATAACTCCAAGCGTTGGCAGCATCAGCATTGGGTGGCGATTCTCTCGGCCTATCGTTCGTCGCCCTACTACGACTACATCGCAGACCGCATTGCGCCAATCTACGAGCGCGAGTGGAACTATCTTGTGGACCTAAATCGCGAGATTCTGCAAGCCGAGTTCGACATCCTCGGCATAGAGCCAAAGCACAGCTTCTCTGAGACTTACGTCGAGCCGAGCGAGGACCTCATAGATCTACGCGACAAAAAAAGAGAGAGTACATTCTGCTCTCCCCAATATTTCCAGATGTTTATGGACCGCACCCCCTTTGTCGAGAACGCTTCGATGCTCGACCTGCTGATGTGCGAGGGTCGCGAGGCTACTGGACTCTTAAATAGTTGCCAATTGTAAGGGTCATCTCGTCGGTAACATCACCCACACGTACCTTCACCTCGTTTGTGCCATTGAGCTTGAGCGGCTCGGTGCGGTAGACTGTGCGTGCAATATTCTTGCACGAGACGGTGTCGCCATTGATGGTCATTACCGGAACACCCATCGAAGAGTATACCGTAAGTACCTGCTCCTTGTCGGAACGGATAGTGCGCTCCTTATCGGTGATATAAAGTGTAGGTTTACGACGTCCCCACTGCGACTTATAGAGGTAGAAAAGGTCCTTGCGAGTAGTGTGATCGCCAGCCACAACTCCCGAATCTCGCACTCCGCGCTGGTAGCGTGTAGAACCCATATCGAACATCGAATTTAGCCATACACCCCAGAATAACTCCTCATCGACCAAACGCAGATAGCCCTCGTGGAACTTCTGCTGACGAAGATTTGCGGTGTGGCTATCGCAGCCCTTCTTAATCTCGCCATAACGAGCTGCATTGCTACTCTCGCCATAGCATACGCCCTGACGGAGGTGATTCCAGCTCGAGCGCAAAGCTCCCTGCCACAAATCCAAATCGGTAATCTCTCCACTCTCCCAACCAACTGCCTGCTGCCATACAATCAGGTCGGTGATAAAGTTGATATCGCCATCTTGGTTGCTCATAGCTACCGTAGGACGTGTAGCGTCGAGCTTTTTGGCAGTGGTATTCAGACGACGAATGTAGTCCATCTGTTGCTTGTTCTTGCCGCGCAACATCGAGAATACTCCCCACATCGCCACCGATGGGTGGTTGATATTCTGCAATACAATCTCGTGAAGCTGACTATCGCCATTGCTCTCGAAACGAGCGGTAGAGTAGTATGGAATATCGCTGAGGAATGGGGCTCGCACAAATGGGAAATCTATCCATGCCAACATACCGAGCTTGTCGCACTCGGAGTAGAGGTGCTGCATATGTGGGCCAACCGACGAGCGCACTGCATTTGCTCCCATCTCTCGTATCAAAGCGAGGTCGGAGTCGATATCAGCCTTGGTTACAGCATTACCCTTTGGCACTCTGTCGTGACCAAGCACCACACCGCGAACACGCACGCGACGGCCATTTACGGTGAGTTTCTTCTCGGGTGTCACCTCCAAACGGCGGAAACCAGTCTTGACCTCAACAATCTCTTCGCCCACAGTCACGCGCACGGTGTAGAGGCGAGGGTGTGAAGGGCTCCACAACTCGGCATTATCTATCGAATATGGCACCGAGAGAAGGTGTCCATCCATCTTTGCTTTGACACTCTTGGATAGTGAAACATATCCGTCGGGAGCTACGAAATCTACGGTAACACTCTGCTGAACATCCTTGCGACCAAGCAGAGCCACATCTACGCGGCCCGAAACGCGCTCCTTTGTGACCTCGGTCTGGTGCACCATAACGCCATCTGTACCATAGTAGAGTGGCGAAATAGTGGTCTTCTCAGTGACGAGCAACTCCACATCACGGTAGATGCCACCATAGATGTTTTCCTCGGCCGACGTTGGCAAAACATCGTTGCGCGAAGTGTTGCTCACCGCCACCAAAAGGGCGTTGTTGTAGCCATACGAAACGTTGTCGGTAATCTCGAATGTAAAGGCTGTATAGCCGCCATAGTGGTCGCCTATGTGGCGGCCATTGATGAAGACATCGGCAACATTCTGCACTCCGTGAAAGCGCAAGAAGAGACGCTTGCCCTTCCACTCGGCAGGAATGAAGAGTGCACGACGGTAGTTGGCCAAGGTGCGACGATAGCTCTCGCCACCAACAAAGGCGTCGATGTTCCAAGTGTGTGGGAGCGATATCTCGCGAGCATTATCGCTGGAGTTCTCTTCGGCATAGAAGAACTTCCATCCATTATTCAACGAGTACACTTCACGAGCCGAAGCCGAAGTAGCTATACCAATCAAAAACGCAATATACAAGAGGGTCTTTCTCATAATTTTTTACGATTCTTACCGCAAAGATAGGAAATTCGCAAATAAATTGCTAACTTCGTGCAAATTATTAAACGTTTTGGATATGATTTTATTTGATGTACTTACACTTGCAGTCATAGTTTGGGCCATCGTAAGAGGTTGGCAGAGTGGTTTTATCTCGCAGTTCTTGAGCTTTTTAGGCATAATGGCAGGCCTTTTTATTGCGATATATTGTGGCGATGGTTTGGGCGAGATGCTTGGCGTAAGCCCCGAGATTGCTTCGGTCGTAGGCTTCCTCATTATCTTCATCTTCGTTATCATCATCTCGGCTATTCTCTCTAAGTTGCTATCGAAGATGGTTTCGAAAGTTGGCCTCCAATGGCTCAATATTGCATTAGGTTGTCTCTTCTCGATTCTGAAGTGTATGGTTATTCTTAGTTTGTTCTACTCGGCTCTATATGCACTGAACCTTCGTCTGAGATTTACCGATGCTCAGAATTTCGACAACTCGATAACATTCAACCCTATTCGCTCGATGTCCAAGCCTGTGCTTGACCTTTGGGATGCAGCCGCAGCGCCCGAGCTCGAAAAGGCTAATCAAAACAAATAGTCGATGCAGCGAATCGAGGGATTAGTAATGCGTGCCACTGGTAGCTGGTACGAGGTGTTGCACGCCGAGGAGATACTACGTTGCCGTCTGCGCGGCAAGTTGCGTCTGCGCGGAGTGCGCTCGACCAACCCTATAGTGGTGGGCGATACCGTAGTGTGCGAGTGTGGCGAGGATGGCGAGTGGGTAATTGTCGATATATCGCCGCGACGCAACTACATTATTCGTCGAGCATCGAACCTATCGAAAGAGTCACACATCATAGCTGCAAATATCGACCGCGCAATGTTGGTTGTCACGCTCGTTGAGCCTGTCACAGCCACCGAGTTTGTGGACCGATTCCTTGTCACATGCGAGGCATACAAGGTGCCAGCAACAATTCTCCTTGCCAAGATAGATCTGTTATCGAAGGAGGCTATCGATGAGTTTCACCGAGTGTATGAAGGTGCTGGTTATGAGGTTATCGATATCTCGGCCACACAGGGTATAGGCGTAGAGCGCGTAAAGGCGATGTTGGCCGACAAGACTACATTGCTATCGGGCAATTCGGGCGTTGGAAAATCTACGTTGATAGGCGCTATAGACCCATCCATCGAGATTCGCACAGGCGAGATTTCCGACTCGTTCCACAAGGGCAAACACACAACAACATTCTCGACAATGTACCGCACGGCCGATGGCTACATCATCGATACGCCAGGTGTGAAGGGCTTCGGTCTGATAGATATCGACGATAAGGAACTTTGGCACTACTTCCCCGAGATGATTTCGCGTGCGGGCGAGTGCCGATTCTTCAACTGCACCCACACCCACGAGCCTCACTGCGCCGTTGTTGAAGCGGTGAAAAACGAGGAGATTGCCTACTCTCGCTATGAGAGTTACCTGAAAATTCTCGACGAAGATGACAAATACAGAAAATAATACCCCCCTCTCAGAAATTAACCTTTCGCTCGAAGAGTGTCGCGAGCGCGTGGAGTATCTCTCCTCATTTCTCTTGGAGAGCCGCATCGAGACCCTCACGCGCGCGCTCGACATGCGTACCGATTATATTACGGTGATGACCGAGAATATGTTCCACGCACAGAACGCTAGCGCCATAGTTCGCCACTGCGAGGCATTTGGCGTGCAAAATATCCATACCGTCGAGGAGTTATGCCCATTTCTGCCCACCCTCAATATCGCGCTTGGAACCGATAAGTGGATTGACATAAACCATCACGCCACCACGGCCGAGGCTATTGCTGCACTGCGCAACGAGGGTTATCGCATCATCGCTACTACGCCTCATCACAAGAGTTGTACGCCCGAGACCTTCGATGTCACAAAGGGTAAGTTTGCCCTTGTGTTCGGTACCGAGAAGACAGGCGTCTCGAAGGAGGTGATGGCCGAGGCGGATGAGTTCTTGCAGATTCCGATGTGTGGTATGGTCGATTCGCTGAATGTGTCGGCATCGGCTGCTATTCTAATCTATATGCTCTCGCAACGTATGCGCCTCGAGTGCGACAATTGGCGACTCTCCGACGAGCGTTGCACCCGCACACTCTATGAATGGTACCGTTATGCCGTACGAGACTCTGAGGCTCTGCTCGAGCGCAAATATCAGACAAAATGAGAAGACTTATTGTTGTAGCAACTATAATTTGCGCCGCAGTAGGCGTGTGGAGTGGATGTTCATCGGTTCCGCAATATCGTACCGTGGATGGTGCGATGCTCGGCACCACATACCATATTGTGGTGGAGACAACGCTTTCGAAAGAGGAACTCTCCGACGAGATGCAGAGAATAAACCGCGAAGCCATCGCCTCGATGTCGATATTCGACGGCGGGTCGTTGCTCAGCAAAATCAACAACAACCAAACAGACCAACTCGATGGCCATATTCTGCGCAACATAGAGATTGCTACGAAGATTCACGCCATTGCCCCTCGCTACGACATCACCGTAAAACCTTTGGTGGAGGCCTATGGCTTTGCTGCCAAGAATCGCGAGGCTCAGCCTAACGTAGATTCGCTGATGCAGTTTGTAGGTTTCGATAAGTTTCGTGTAGAGGACTCACGCATCCTTAAGGACGACCCACGACTTCAGCTCGACCTCAACTCGATAGCCAAAGGCTATGTAGTTGATTTGATTGCCGAATGGCTCGACACACAAGGCTGCGAGAACTATATCGTAGAGGTGGGAGGAGAAATCTGCTCGAAGGGCGTAAATGCCAAGGGTATAGCTTGGCGTGTAGGTGTAGATACTCCGTTCGACAACAACTTCTCGCCTGGCGAGTACCAACAAAAGGTGGTGCAGATTAGTGGCTCGGCACTCGCCACGTCGGGCAACTATCGCCGCTTCTACTACAACGACAAGGGCGAGCGCATATCGCACACCCTAAACCCACAGACAGGTCGCTCGCATACCACATCGATACTTTCGGCTACGGTCATTGCTCCGCGTTGCGCTGTGGCCGACGCCTTGGCTACCGCCTTTATGGCCTCGGACGAGAGTGCTGCCATAGCGTTGGCAGAGCAGCTTCGCGATAGCGTGCAGGTCTATTTTGTGCTGGCTCCAGCCAAGGGTGAAGAGCGATACCGCGAGTTCTCGACCTTGCGTGAATAGAGGAACTCTCTTCTTTATTTGGCGAATTAAAATATTTGTCTTACCTTTGCATCGCAAAACATTAGGGTTTCAATCTCAACGGGGTTGGAATTCTTTATTTTTTTGTTGCTTGAAAAAACGATAAACGAAAAAAATAACGATATTATGGCACAGATTAACTACCTCACAGCTGAGGGTTACAAGAAACTTAAGGATGAGCTCGATCACATGCGTTCGGTGGAGCGTCCAGCCGCTGCGGCAGCTATTGCCGAGGCTCGCGATAAGGGCGACTTGTCGGAGAATGCAGAGTACGATGCTGCTCGCGAGGCTCAGGGCTTGCTCGAGATGCGTATAGCACAGCTCGAGGCTACACTCTCGAACTCGCGCGTTATCGACGAGAGCAAAATAAGCAAGGATAAGGTGCAGATTCTCAGCAAGGTGACACTCCTCAACCATAACAACAAGCGCGAGGTGGTCTACACCATCGTGTCGGAGAACGAGGCTAACCTCCGCGAGGGTAAGTTGGCTATCGGTACTCCTATCGCGAAGGCTTTGCTCGGCAAAAAGAAGGGCGAGGTTGTAGAGGTTACTGTACCTGCAGGCGTTATCAAGTTCGAGATTCTCGACATCTCGATCTAACAACTCAATCAGACCAAACACTACTTTTGGGGCTGCCTAACTCGTCAAAGAGTTAGTACGCCCTCTTTTGATAAAAGATATAGGTATGAAAAAGGGTTTAGCACTACTACTCGTGCTCTTCGTCTCGGCTACAGCTTTGGCTCAGCAGGTCTACCGTACAGAGTTCTCGGTGTTCGACCTTCGCGAGGCTGCGCTCAAGAACGATCACACCAACACCGAGCGACACATCCGCTTTGTTCCAAAGCACATCGAGACGGTCGAGAATGTCGAGATTTTCGGTCAAACTGTGGATTTGCCAACCGCTTGGAGCGACTTCAACCTCTATCTTCACGTGCAGAACTGTGGCAAGGCATACCACGTGGTTGTGAATGAGCAGTTGGTTGGCTCGGTCGAGGATTCGATTACCCCAACCGACTTCCTTCTCTCGCCCTACCTCAAGCAGGGCAAGAACGAAATTTGGTTGCTCCTACAGCAGAGCAACGTGCCCGAGTTGGAGGCCGGCTCACACAAGGTGGCAGCAGAGCGATTCAGCGGCTCGTACCTCTTTGCTCAGCATCGCAAGCACATCTACAACTACGATGCTCGCATTGTGCAGAGTGGCAAGACGCTTGCGCTCGAGCTGGATATTATAGTTCGCAACGACTTCAACTTCGAGGAGCCTCTTTTGGTGGGTTACGATATCTATTCGCCTGAGAATAAGCTCATAGACTATGCCGTACGCGAGATGCAGGTGGCAGGTCGTAGCCTCGATACCTTGAAGATTCGCACCTCGCTTGGCGAGGAGAGCCGTTTCTTGTGGAGCGCAACAAATCCTAAGCTCTACCGATTGACTCTCTACACCAAGCGCGATGGCAAGCCTCGCGAGTATATCTCGTTCCGTATTGGTGCTGGCCAGTCTACATTTGCGAATGGTAAACTGCAGCGCAATGGCAAGGATATAGCGGTGAAGTCGGTGCGCTACAACGCTCGCAAGAGCTACAGCGAAACTCTCGCCGAGGTTAAGGCTCTCAAGGCTAAGGGCTTCAATACGCTTCTGCCCGACAATCCTCAGCCAGAGTGGTTCTACGACATCTGCGACGCAGTGGGTATATATGTTGTGGAGCAGGCCAATATAAACCCTACCGCAGAGAGCGATAATCGCAAGTTGGGCGGCACTCCGTCGAACAACCCTGCACTTGTGGATGAGTATCTCGCCCGTGTGAAGGCTATGTACTACCGCACTCGCAACCACTCGTGCATAGTGGCATACTCGCTCGGAGGCGAGAAGGCGGGCAATGGCTACAATATGTATAAGGCCTACAACTGGCTCAAGAGTGTGGAGCCTATGCGTGCCATCATATGCACTTCGGCCGACGGAGAGTGGAATAGCGATATTGTATTTTAGGGCGTTAGGGCTATGAATATAGAGTTGATTGTCGTAGGTAAGACCGATATGAAGGAGGTGGCGGCACTGGTGGAGATGTACACCAAGCGCATAAACCACTACGCCAAGTTCGCGATAACCTATCTGCCCGATTTGCGCAATACCAAAAATCTCTCCGAACAGCAACAAAAGGCCGCCGAGGGAGAGATGCTCCTGAAGGATATCACTGCGGGCGACTATGTAGTGTTGCTCGACGAGGCGGGCGAGGAGATGCGTAGTGTGGCATTTGCCCAGTGGATGCAGAAGCGAATGAATAGCGGCGTGCGACGATTGGTACTGATGATTGGAGGCCCATACGGATTCTCGGAGGAGGTCTACGCGCGTGCCAATGGCAAGATATCGCTCTCGAAGATGACCTTCTCGCACCAGATTGTGCGAGCCATCTTCACCGAGCAGCTCTATCGCGCCTTCACAATCATCAAGGGCGAGCCCTACCACCACGAATAGAAAATAAATTTTACACACAAATACAAACACAAATGAAGACAACCAACAACAATGCGGAGAGCTACAAGGCTCCTTCGATTGAGATCCACGCCGTGAAGGTTGAGGCGGGATTCGAGGCCAGTGTGCCAGGTGTTACTATCAACCCGTGGGAGAGCGATAACGACTCTCTGATTCTCTAATGTCAAACCCTAAAAAAAATGAAGAAGATGAAGAAGTTTATCCTTTCGTTGGGTTTGATTGCAATGGCTTTCGGCCTAACTAACTGCTCGCAGGAGTTCGACTCTGCACAGACCGAGCAGAACAATTTCGAGATTTATGCAACCGCTTCGCGTACCACAAACGATGGCGTGAACACCCTCTGGGCGGCAGGTGATGCCATCAACTTGTTCCACGCTGAGGCTGGTAGCACAACCTATGTAAGCAATGGCGAGTTTGCACTTGCCGATGCAACTGTAGGTCAGTTCAAAGGCTCACTCGAGGGAGAACTCTCGGCTGAGAGCTACGACTGGTATGCGTGCTATCCTTACTCATCGACCCACACCGAGCCAGGTGTAGGTCGTGCCTACATCATTGGTAACACCACAACAGTAGGCAAGCAGGTGCAGACAGGTAACAATAGCACTGCACACCTCGCTGGCGACAAGTTTCCTCTCGTGGGCGCTGTGAAGGGCGTGACTAAGGACGTAGTGCCTAGCATCGTAATGCACCAGGCAGCTTCGGTGGCTAAGTTTATTGTGAAGAACACCACTAGCCAGGCTATCACCGTAAAGAGCATCGAGATGAAGGCTGAGGGATACCACCTCACCGGCTATTTCTTCCTCAACTTCACCGATATGGAGAAGTTCTCGTGCTCGCCAAAGTCGGGCGAGACATCCGACACCGCACTTCTCTCGGTGAATAATGGCGCAGCTATCGCAGCAGGAGCTGAGGCTGAGTTCTACCTTGCCGTTGCTCCATTTGCTAAGGCCGAGGGTAGCGAGTTGAGCTTCACTGTAACTGCAGCAAGCACCAACGGCACTGAGGCTACTTGGAGCAAGAGTACCACTGTGGCTACTACATTCACCGCTGGCAAGATGAAGGATATCTCACTTCCGTTCACTGCTACATTCCTCACCGTGCCTGTGGTTTCTACCGAGGAGGAGCCATATCTCGTAGGCTTCGAGTCGTCGGAGGGCTTCACAGCAGGTTCTACCTACAACAATACAAGTGTTGTAAAGACGGGTGCAACCAACAAGCAGTGGGGAACATACTATGGAACTCCTACAACAACTGATGCCATTACTGGCTCGCAGTCGTTGCAGATGCGTTGGTATACAACGGCTACCAAGAACTTGGGATATACCCAAACTCAGTTTGCTCTCTCGACCGTTAAGAGCATCTCGTTCAAGGCGAAGAATACCAACAAACTCAATGTTAAGTTGTCGTATATGTTGCCAGGTGGCGAGTGGGTTGATGCCAATACCTTCACACTCTCGGATTCTGCAAATACCTACACACACAACTTCGATACAACACTCGAGAATGCACAGTTCAAGTTTACTGTAGTATTGCCATCGACAGCTCCAACTGCAACCTCGAGACTTACTATCGATGAGGTGAAGTTCATCGGCAATGCTACCGCAATGAAGCCTACAATTTCGGCTACTACGGGCGCAGCAACCAATCTTCAGAGCGAGGATGGTACAACAGCAACCTTGAATGGCTCGTATAGCATAGCAAATGCTTCGGGTAGCGAGAGCGTAACTTGCGGCTTCGAGTGGAAGGCTTCGGGCGACTATACTTCGGTAACTGCAACCACAGCAGCATCGTTCTCGTACAACCTCACTGGCTTGACCGCTGGTACTACCTACACCTACCGCGCGTGGGCATCGCTCGATGGCGGCACCACCAAGTCGTACGGCTCGGAGGTGACTTTTGTACCTACCAAGGCTGCTGGCGAGAACGAGCCAAAGTGGACTCTTGTGAAGAATGTTTCGGAGCTTGCAGTTGGCGACCAGATTATCATCGCTGCAAGTGCGTCGAACTATGCTATGAGTACAACTCAAAACACAAATAACCGTGGTCAAGAGGCTATTACCAAGAGTAGCGACAAGAATACGCTAAGTACACCAAGTAGCAAAGTTCAGAAACTTACTTTGAAGGCTGGCACTAAGACGGGTACTTTTGCATTCTATACAGGCTCGGGCTATCTATACGCGGCATCGAATAGTAGTAACCATTTGAGGACTCAAACTACTAACAACGACAATGGTAGTTGGACTATTACTATTGCTTCGACAGGCGTAGCAACCATCAAGGCAAGTGGCTCAAATAGTAAAAACTGGTTGAGACATAACTCTTCGAGTAGTCTCTTCTCTTGCTATAGCTCTGGTCAGGCAGATGTCGTAATCTACAAATGGACAGAGTAGTCGAATAGACTAACATACCTATCATACCAAAACCGCACTCTCAAACGAGAGTGCGGTTTTTTAGGCTGTCTACATTGTTGTTTGTAGTTTGTATCGAGTGCCGTCGAGGGTTATGAGATGTTCGCTGATGGCGTACTCTAGGCCTCGTTTCATCGATGCATATACATTGCCTCGCACGCTGGCGTAGCCGAATAATCGAGCCGTTTCGCTAATGAGGCCCTCCTCGTCGATGGCAAATTGCTCTCTCAGCAGTTGCAACATAGCCTGCGCCACCTCCTCAGGTGCAATATCCAATGCCTCGCGGCCCGAAGCCATACGATAGCCCGAGAAGTTTTGTCTCTGCTCGGCATCTTTCCAAACAACGATATCGTCTGTACCGCTTGTCTCCAGCTCCATCTCCTCGAAGAGTTCGGTGAGGTAGCCATTTATGCGAGCGCCATTGCGGCTGATGCCATAGCTATTCAGCAGTCGTCTGATGAGCAATCGGCGGCTTATAGGTGCCTCGGCATCCAAGATGGTACGTATATCTTTGACAACCGAATCGGTATAATCCCCCTGCGAGAACATAGCAGCATCGGCAAGGCGAATAGGTAACTCCGCCATAGTGTATTCCATAGCATTACCATTTGGAATCACCGTCTCCTCTTCTGCTGCGGTATCATCCTGCTCTGCGACCTCCTCGACTTCCGCCACTTCCTCGCTCTCGTCGGCCGATTCTAGGCGCTCAATCTCTCGGATAATTCCGCGAAGCACCTGCTCTGGAGTATCCCACCACTCGATAGACCAAATGCTATATGTGTGCCATCCGAGCAACGACAGCACAGCCGGTATGGTGACATCTCTGTCGCGAGGAGTAGATGATGCGACATAGTTGTAGCCATCGCACAATATGCCAAGCAGATACTTATCGGGGTTTGCAGGGTCGATAATTCCGATATCTACGCGATACTCCGACGAGCCAATATTGGTATTCGCCTTATAACCCTTTTCTCGCAAAGCCTTAGCAACCGACTCTACGAAGGCATCTTTTGCTCTCTTCTTTGCGCCATACTCTACATGCATAAGCGCCACCTTGCCGCGCTCGGCATATTCGAGGAACGATTTTAGATACTGCACGCCCTTTGCATTCGAGCGATAGAGGTCGATATCTTCGGACTTGAGCGAAGAGAAGACCTTCATCTCGTATCTCGCACGCGAGACTGCAACATTCAGGCGTCGTTCGCCACCATCGCGGTTGAGTGGACCGAAGTTCATAGTAACCTTGCCAAGGCTATCGCGACCATAGCCCACCGAGAAGAGTATCACATCGCGTTCGTCGCCCTGCACATTCTCCAAGTTCTTGATAAAGATTGGTTCGTGCATCTGGGCAACTAGAAGTTCCAAGTTGCCATCCTTGCGCAACATATCGTTGAGCATATCCTCAATCAACGACTGCTGATTGACATTGAAAGTGACAACGCCAATGCTCTGTGAGGCGGTTTTAGGGTCTAACAATCGCTTCTTAATCTCTTTAACAATGGCCTTAGCCTCAGCCTTGTTGTTGCGACCCGTGCCACGCTCATATACACCCTTGACATACTCGAACGAAACCTTTGTGGCCATATCGTCGTTCGACGGGAAGGTCATCAGCGAGTTCTTGTAGAAGTGACGATTGCTGAAGGTAATAAGGCTTTCGTGCTTGCTTCGGTAGTGCCACAATAGGTGCTTCTGCGGCATAGAGAGGGCAAGGCAATCCTCGAGAATACTCTCCAAATCCTCGCACTCGGAGTGTTGCTCGCTGAAGTTATCCGCCATAAAGAAGTTTGTTGGTGGCAACTGATGTTCGTCGCCCACAATAATCGCGCTCTTACCGCGTGATATGGCAGCTACAGCCTCGCAAGTTGGCATCTGTGAAGCCTCGTCGAAGATGACCAAGTCGAACTGTGGCCATCCCGAACTGAGATACTGTGATACCGAGAGTGGGCTCATCAGCATAGCTGGACACATTCGTGCAACAAGGTCAGGGATGGTCTCGAAGAACTTACGAATGGAGATGCCACGGCAGCCATTGCGAATGCACTTTTGAAGATATCCCACATCCGAACTCTGCGAAGCCTCCTTGCGAAGGGCTGGCAACATCGCTGTCATTCGCACAAAGAGCTCTCGGCGGGTCAAATCTTCGAAATCGTTGCATAGCTTGCGGAATCGCTTAATCTTATCCTCGAAGAGCACCGAATGGAAGAAATTCAGCGTGTTGTCGTTCGATATGTAGTAGTTCGCACAGTGTTTGTACACACTCTTTAGGTATGCTTCCGAAATGTTGTTTGGCAGAGCATCTCCGCACTCGAAACTCTCGGCAAGAGTAGCCAAACCGGCGCTGCAAATCTGCTCGCGAACAATGTTGTAGCCCACCTTGCTGCGTAGGTTATTGATGTTGGCGGCCCATCGCACAAACATAGACGAAAGGGTAGTAAGCCATTCGCCACCTATCGTCGATAGTGGAGCTACCGACTCTTGCTCCAATACATCGAGCTTGCTAGCAAACTCGGAGTAAGAGGCGCGGAATTTGCTTAGAATATCGCGGTCTAGGTTCCAACCACCACGAAGTGTGTTAGTTATCTGCGACCACCTATCGGCAAGTGCTACTGACACCGATTGCAACGCGGTCATACGCTCGTAGTAGGAGTACAGCACCTCGGCATCGGTCATCTGAAGCTCTCGCTTAACGTTGTACGACGTGTCGATATGGTGTTGCAACACATCGTCCAACTCCTTTTGCAACGCATTAATCTTCTCGATATTAGCCAAACAGTCGAGCACTGCCTCATCTTTGACCTTTGCACCACCAAGCGAATAGGCCGAAAGAGTATTTTTAACACCTCTTCTGTCTAGATATTTTGCCAAGAACCACTTGTGCTCGGCACTAATCCACTGCTGTCGCAGCAACTTATAGTCGAGTTCGAGAATATGTTCGTTGAAGTTCTCCTCAAGCTCCGACTTAAGTTTTGTATAGAGCGCCTTAAGGTCGGCATACCTCTTGAGCAAGGCGATAAAATCGCTCTTAAGATCGACCAAGAGCTCGCTTGGCATCTCGTCGCCAAGCAACACCTCTACAAGAGAACTTAATGCATCGTACTCCTTTTTGGCAAGTTCGTTTGCCGAGATGCCCAACACCGAGCACAACTCGTTGCTGCATTGCTTCAACTGCTCGATTGCAGGCAGAATCTCCTCGATATGAGTCTGTATGCTATTTTTTAGAGTAGGCGAATACTCCAAAAGCCCTATCTCGTGTAGGTGGTTGTTATGCTCGGCAACAACCTTTGCTACCGACTCGTAATTTGCAACCATCTCGGAGTGCTCGTGCAGACGCTCCTGGGTCAACGAGTCGATATACTCGTTCGAGAACTTAATAGTCGAACTGTCGGGCACATCAATCGCCGAATAGCGCACAAAGCAGTCGTAAACCGATAGCCCACTGCCATAGACCTTGTGCAAGCCCTCGACGTGAGCATTTAGCTCGCGCTTTAGGTCGTCGAGATGCTCGGCCTCCTTTGCAAAGGCGTCGCTGCCAACCTGTTGCATCACCTCGGTGGTCTTTCGCAACTGATCCATCACTAAACTCTTCTTGGTCTTGTTGGAGTGCAACTCCAAACAGAATGGAGCAAGGCCAATTGCCGCAAGTCGTTTCTGCACAACCTCCAATGCTGCCATCTTCTCAGCCACGAACAACACTCGCTTGCCGTGGAAAAGGGCATTCGATATGATGTTGGTGATGGTCTGCGACTTACCTGTTCCCGGAGGGCCGTGTAGCACAAAACTCTTGCCCGATGCCGCCTTGCTAATAGCAGCCAACTGCGACGAATCGGCACTAATAGGCAGCGCAACATCGTGCGAAGCGGGCTCGGTGAGCGTCTCGTCATCATCCATCATCTCCTCGTCGAGCACGTTCGAAATGAGGCTCGAAACCAAAGGATGCTCCGAGATGGTCTCTCGGTTGGTTCGTAAATCGTTCCATATGACAAAACGGTTGAAGTCGAAGACGCTGATGGTGGACTCTTCGACTACATCCCACTGCTCCTGCTCCATAACAGCCGTGCGGACTGCAGCAAGAATATACTTGATATCTATACCATTTTCGTTGTGAATGGCTGCCGAGACATCGGGGATTTCGATGCCGTAGTTCTGCTTGAGGAACTCGAATAGAGTCTCGTTCAGCAGAGGATCCTCGCCCGTGCTGACAATATAGTAACCCTTATCGGCAGATTTGCGCTCCATCTTTATCGGATATAGCACAATAGGGGCGAAGTGAGGCGTAGCTTTGCCCGCCTCGAACCACTTCAAAAAGCCAAGTGCAATGAAAAGCGTGTTGGCACCGCTCTCCTCGAGCGAGAGTCGTGCCGAGCGATACAAATTCGTTAGAGTGCTGGTGAGCATCTTCGATTCGTAGAATGATCTCAACAAGCAATTCTCCATTTCGCTCAGCAACAGCTTTAGGATGGAGTCTTTAAGGTTTATTGGCACTCCCAAATTCTTGCCATCGAAAGCATCCTTCCAATCGCTCGGACGGTCGGTGATGTAAATCTCCTTATTCTTCGAGAGCATCTTCACCATCTCTGTGAGCGCACCCACCATCACACGAAGTGTGTTTTTGGTGACTCGGATGTTGAGCAGGTTGTTGCGAGTGCTCAGGTCGAGCAACCTTCGCTCCCACAAATCGAAACGATTGACTTCGTTCTCGTCCTTCTTGAAAACAAAGGTCTCGCTCACGCCAGTGGGCGAATAGTGCGGACGCTCCGTCGGCTCGAGGTTTACCACCTCATACTCGTGGCCATTGTATATGCGCTGTGGGATGGGCTGCACGCCAGCCAAACGGGCACGTGCAACATCAAGCACAAACGAGAATTTACACAACTCGTTCATGTTATCGTACGCCTCAGCTACGGCCTCGTCGAATGGCGCCTTGCCGCCCTCGTTAGCGTAGGTCATCTCCACCAAAATAATCTCGTTGATACCCTCGGCCGTGCGCTTGGTGATTACAGATGGGTCGTCGTTGACACTATCTGCAAACATCTCTTTTATCAACCAGCAACCAGCAAATGCGTGGTCGTCCTGCACAATGAGCAATGGGTGTAGACCCACCGCTTCGAGGCACGAGCACATCAGTAATGCCATATCCAAGCAACATCCGCGCTTGCCCCTATCTGCGCTCAACAACTCCTCGCAAGTGCGAATCTTCTGTCCGTGCTGGGTGAGGGTTAACGTAGGATAGCAATAGGTGATATTTTGCTCTATTATAGCTTCGTACAACGCTCCGACAATCATCTTCGGGCGATTAGGTACATCATAGCAGTAGGCACTCAACGAGCTGTCCCCGGTCCATCGCAAAAGGAGCTCCGAGGCGCGCTTAATAATCGGGTCGAGCGCAATGTGGCGAGGCGTTACGAATGCAGCCAAATATTGCGACATAAACGAGTTGCCCCAATACTGACAGTAGTCCAATACCTCCAACTCCTTTTTTGTCTCGGCAAGCACCTCGCCCTCCTTTGACAACACCTGCACTGTGGTCTTGGCCACGATTTTCTCGGTCATATTGCAGAGATACGAAGTGTTTATCGAAGCGTGAATATCGGGCTTCTCCCAACACTCTTGAGCTGGAAGATAATCTATATGCTCTTCGATTGTATCCGCAAACTCGGGGTCGAAGGATATCTTCACCGTCAGACCTTCATAGTTGTTCGACGAGTCGTTATTTACGACAACGCTACGAATGACGGCAACACTGTTTACTGTCAGCGCAAAACTGATTAACGGAATTTGCTGAATATTAACGGTTAGCATATTTGGGCCTCTTTAGGAAGATTTTACTGCAAGTTAATTTATTGCAAATATACAAAATTCTTTCTACTCTTCCATCTGACGCAAAAAATATTTTGTACCCTTGCTGCAGCGCCCAGCGTTCGCAGAACGAGCACTTTGCGAGGCCACGATATGTTTTTAAAGAGGTGTGAGGTTTTGGCAATAATGCAACATATTGGCTCTGCAAGGCTTGCAGAGGGAAAATGCTTGCGTTGTAAATCCGAAATAGTTAAATTTGTGACAACAAACCCCCAAAAAAACATATTTGCGATATGATGAATCTTAAAATGAAGAATGCGCTCGACGAATTAATGGAGTTTGGTTACGAATATAACCTTATTGCATCTATGACAATGAGAGAGCACCCCGAGCTCGAGTCTCAATTTGAGAAAATAACAGAAAGATGCGTGAAATATTGCACGGATTGGTTTAATACCTCTGGAGAAAACTTTAGCATAGCTCATCAGCGTAGTACCATTCATAGATTCTGCCTATTATTGGGAATGGGTTCGGCTTGGTTGTGGGAAAATCGTAGAGAGGAAGCAGAAACCAAGGGACTCTATGAGTGTATGGCTGAGCCACGCACGGAGTTCTATATGGATGAATATATCGAGGATATGGTGGGTATTTGGTTCTCGTCTGAATCGAAAGAGGATTTGAAGTTGATGCTGATGTCAGAGCGTACACAATCTATAATTGAAAAATATTTTGATTTGGGTGACCCTCAACAGCAATTCGATGCCTCTCGAACCATTATGCAATTTGGAATGCAACACGAATACACTCGTCTCTATCGCGAAAGCGCAATAGAATCTTACGACTGCGAAGGATATCTCAATTTTGCAATTTTAAGCACTTTGTTAAATCATAAAGAGGGGACTCGCAAGGAGGAGATGGAGAGCTTTGTCGAAAAATTGGGAGAGGAAGGGTGTCGAAGCGGTCTAGTCTACACAGCACAAGAGAATTCAGATTCGGAGTTTGCAAAACTTATAAATTGCTACTACTCGGCGACTATCAAAAATGATGATGATCTTGGTGCGAGGGTTGTCTTGTCTGTTAATAGTAAGAATTTAGATGCGGTAGATGCATTCCCTATTTTCGATTCACAAAGGCGTTTCCCTCTTACGATAGAGGCTGTTTATGAACACGATGGTGGTGCTACGGCCTCGATTGTGGCGACTTTCTCGGACTACAAGGATCGTTCAATAACATTTTATGATACCGACTATCTAAAAAATAAGCAGCAATATTTTGCTGGTCAGACATATATGTTTGATATATATGGCGTTGCTCAAAGGGTGCGTGTCCTCCCTAAGGAGCAGCGAACATTCCAATTGGAAGGCAAAGAAGCTATTAACTTTAAAAGTAAAATTGGTAAGGAGACCGTATATGATGAGGGTGGTAATCCTAAACCCGCAGTAATCAGTGTGGAGAAGATGCATGCATTTATACAAAATTATGAAGATATGCCAGACTTAGCCGATTTTGCTGCGCCAATAGAGAGAGTCTATGAAGATGTGGATTTCTTCGAGAACAAAGTGTATGAAGTAGAAATAGGACTGATGAACTTCTCGGAGATAGACGAGCAGATGCGCAGAATCTCTGTCTATATACCTGCGTGTATCATGGATACGGAACCAGTAGTAGAAGAGCCTATTCAAGGTACACTATGTCTTTATGGTAGAATGCTTAGTAGAGTGGATGCTTATGCGCCACGGTCCAAAAAGCTACACACATTTGATGCAAAGACCAAGGAGGGTAACACTATATTTAAGCATCACTGCTCTCCGTGCGAAGTAGGGCAGCCACTATCTGCTGAGGAAAAGGCGGAGTTTGCAAAAGATGTATATTCCAGCGTACTCGGCTCTTCAATTTCCGAATGGGTTGGGGATGAGGATAATGCACCCGATTTTGTTGCCTCTAGAGGCCGAGCTGTTTGGGTTAAGGCGGATGTAGAGTATATGGCTAAAGAGGCGTTTCTAAATGACACACCTGATGATTATATGCGTCTATATTATGCAAGAGAGTTATTCCCCGTAATTGCATATGTAACACTTTATGATAATGATGGCAACAAGTGTCAATGGCTGAAGGGTGGAGAGTATACAGCAACAATCAGTTATGGCTCGATGCTCACCGGGCAAAAGTCGGAATTGGTAATCAAACATAAGCAAATTGCGCTTGAAGATAAGGCTGCGAATGCTTTTGGGTTAGGGTTATCGTCTGTTCTTGAAAAATACCTAGATAAAGATGTAGATTTTCGTTCTCGTAGTTTCGATGACCCAATAATTACCAGGGAGGAGTTTGTTCGTAGATTTGACATAGTTGCTAGAACGATAAAGAGGAAATACAACAAGGCGGTCGAGGTTATATGGCCGAATAAACAGCCTGGTGTTGTGCTGAAGTATCCATATGGAGATATAGATAGAGTCTATGTAAAGGCTGAGAATGGACTTATTACTTCTATGGTAATAGAGTCGATTGTAGAGGCGGTGAGAAATGAGTAGCTAAAATCAAAGAGGTGTTGAATCTAACATCTCTTTGATTTTTTATATAAGTTTGTTAGTTCCGATTTTTTCGCTAACTTTGTTGAAACAACAAACTGTAAATTAGTATGAGATGGTTTCTATATATCCTTGCAGCTATAGTGGCAGTGGTCGTTTTTTGTGTTGTGTTGAATCGAATAAAGCGCTATCTTAGAACCAAAGAGTTACATATGCTTAAAGGCTTGCAATCTAGGCACTTCTTTGTGAAGTTTAAGAACTTGCCATTCGAGCCAGATTTAAAGCAGGTGATTTATGTTGAGAGTGAATATAACGAAGAGATAAATTTATTCATTCAGCATAACTACAAGAAGATTTACAAGCACTTTGAGGGTCGTGGTTATGAGTTCTGCTATCTACCAATGTTGGCATCTAATTTTAGCGAGGAGGAGATAGCTTATTATATGCCTACTCGTGACAACAAGAGCGCATTGTCAATATTAAGTAGTCTTCTACTTGATTTTATGGCAAAACCACAAAACCGAAAGGAAATCAAGCCTTCACTCCTATATATTACCGATTTATATACAGCAGAGGATGTGACCGAAGAGATATTCTGCGGATTTGAGCTCGATAATATAGAATCTCTTAACCGAAGGTTGGGTTTAGCGCTCAAGTTCATTATAGAGGACCAAAAGAACTCATTTGACGAGTTATATGACATCTTCCATGATAGTAAAATTGGAGAGAAAGAGGTAGAGGCTCCTTCGCAAACAAACCCTGAGCAGACATCTCAGCAGCTCGAAATTTCATCTCATCCGCTCAAGTCGCCATTTTTAGAAGAGACAATCCTCCAGCCTACTAATCCACAGCGGAGTACGGTTAATGGTGAATCGGTTAGCTATTCGTTAAACCTTGACGATTTTTTCAAACAGCCTGAGAGATATGACGCTGATGGACTATTTGACACAGAGTCAAAGGATCTGTTGTGTGATGTAATCGAAAAGGTTGAGTGCTTGATAAAGAGTGGTATTTCGAAGTATGCACTTCAAAAATTACTTTTCGGACCAGCCAAGCTGAGCCGTATGGTTATTACCCACGATTATCACATTCTGTTGCCAGACTACGATAATAGGGAAATTATAATGACACCGCTTGTTAAGGCGGTATATATCCTATTCTTATGTCATCCCGAGGGTATTGTGTTCAAGTGCTTGCCCGACTACAGAAACGAGCTGATGTGCATCTATATGACCATATTTGGAGTGGAGGAGCCAACCGAGCCTATGATAAAGAGTGTGCTCGCCGTGACCGATCCTTACAACAACTCCATCAACGAGAAGTGCGCCCGCATTCGTGAGGCTTTCATATCGCAATTCGACGAGGATTTGGCCAAGAACTACTTCATAACCGGCAAGCGTGGCGAACCAAAGATGATTGCCCTCCCGCGCGATATGGTCGAGTGGGAGTAATTGCCGCCCTGATGTTTTAGTTTTTTGTTTACACTGGGTCTTGCCAGTCGCCATTGGTTTTAATGAGGTTGATGAGGTGCTCGAGGGCCTCCTCTTGTGGGATGTTGCGTTCGATGCACTCTTTGCCCTTGTAGAGCGAAATGCGGCCTGCGCCCGCGCCGACATAGCCGTAGTCGGCATCGGCCATCTCGCCTGGGCCATTCACGATGCAGCCCATAACGCCAATCTTCAACCCCTTGAGGTGCGAGGTGCGAGCCTTGATATCGGCCAGCGCCTGTTCGATATTATATAAGGTGCGACCGCACGAAGGGCATGCGATATACTCGGTTTGCGAGAATCGTGCGCGCGAAGCTTGCAGAATTATCAATTCGATATTGTGCAACTCCTCCTCCGAAATCTGCGAAGCATCAATCCATACGCCATCGGCCAAGCCATCGAGCAGAAGTTGTCCCATATCGGCCGCAGCACGCAAGGCCACATCCTCAGCCGAGCCCTCGTATTTGCGACGAATAACGATAGGCATGTCGTGCTCGGCATCGAGAATTGCTGCGCGCCACTCGGCGGTAGGGTTGTCGCTTGAGGCATCTATAACTACGTAGTCGTCAGTGATTTCTGCGTGAGCAACAATTGGAGCCGAGGTGCGGCGACGGTACTCGAATGGCGAGTATCGCTCGGGGTGCTTGACCTCGAACTCGCCCGTGCGGTTTTGGAAGTGGTCGACGAGCATCTTTGCTACGGGCACCTCGTTTTCGGGCGCTTCGGTCAGCGAAACACGAATGGTGTCGCCTACGCCATCGGCCAAGAGTGCGCCAATACCCACTGCGCTCTTTATGCGGCCCTCGATGCCGTTGCCAGCCTCGGTTACGCCGAGGTGGATAGGGAAGTTCATCTCCTCGCGCTCCATAGCCTCGACCAAAAGGCGGTAGGCGTGCACCATAACGCGCGTGTTGCTCGACTTCATCGAAACAACCACTTGGTCGAACTGCTCCCTGACGCAGATTCGCAAAAACTCCATTGCCGACTCGACCATACCCGCAGGGGTATCGCCCAACTTATCGACGATATGCTTCGCCAAAGAGCCGTGATTTACGCCGATACGGAGTGCTACGCCGCGCTTGCGACACTTCTCGATAAGCGCCTCCAACTCGCCACCGCTGGTGCGGTAGTTGCCAGGGTTGATGCGTACCTTATCTACGGAGTCGGCTGCGATTGACGCAATCTCGGGAACGAAGTGAATGTCGGCAACGATGGCGGTAGGGTAGCCCTCCTTGCGCACCTTTGCCACGATGTCGGCCAGCGCCTCGCCCTCTTTTTTGCCCTGCGCGGTAAGGCGCACGATGGGTGCACCAGCATCGGCTATACGCTCGATTTGTGCCACACTTGCCTCCACATCGGCTGTTGCCGTATTTGCCATCGACTGCACAGCAATCGGATGGTTGCCACCTATCAAGGTTGCTCCAATCTTCACTTCGACGCTCTTGCGTCTTGCAAACTTTGTTAGATTCATATTACAAAGGTAAAAATAATTTTGCATTCTGCATTTTGAATTTTGAATTTTATTATCTTTGCATTATGGGAAGTATGCTCGATAACTCAATAAAGTTTGTGCAGGGCGTCGGCGAGGCGCGTGCCAAGTTACTCGAAAGAGAACTTGGTATCGTCACTATGCGCGATATGCTCTACCACTTCCCATTTCGTTATATCGACCGTTCTCGTACCTACAAGGTGCGCGAGGTGACCGAGGATAACGCTTCGGCATATATTCAGTTGCGCTTGCGCGTCATTGGCAAATCGTTTGCGGGCGAGGGTCGCAAGCAACGTTTTACGGTCTATGCTGCCGACGAGACGGGGCGTGTGGAGCTCATCTGGTTCCGAGGCATAAAGTGGATAGAGAAGATTATCGAGCCCAATCGCGAGTATATGGTGTTTGGACGTCCTTCGTTCTTTCGTGGCGAGATGTCGCTTATCCATCCCGAAATAGAGGTTATCGAGAAGGCACTCTCGCGTAAGGTCGAGAGTGGATTGCAGGGCATATACTCCTCGACTGAAAAGCTCTCTACTACGCTCGGAGCAAAGGGACTCTACAATATTGTTTGTTCGTTGTGGGGCGTTGTTCGCAACAATATCACGGAGTATCTGCCCGACTATATCATCCGCAAGTTCGGCTTGATGTCGCTCGAAGAGGCACTCTACAATATTCACTTTCCGCAATCGCCCGAGAAGCTTCGCCAAGCCCAGTATCGTCTAAAGTTCGACGAACTCTTTGGCATTCAGCTCAACATCCAGGCGCGTCGCTCGGATCGTACGGGTCGTCGCGATGGCTTTATGTTTCCGAAGGTGGGCGATAAGTTCAACACCTTCTATCACACCAAGTTGTCATTCTCGCTGACCGAGGGTCAGAAGGAGGCTGTGCGCGATATCCGCAAAGATGCAGTTTCGGGCATTCAGATGAATCGTCTGTTGCAGGGTGATGTGGGTAGTGGTAAGACGGTAGTGGCACTGCTGTCGATGTTGCTTGCGGGCGACAATGGTTTTCAGTCGTGTATGATGGTGCCAACCGAAATCTTGGCACGCCAGCACTACGCCTCCATCTCGAAGATGTGCGAGGGTGTGCCTGTGCGAGTGGCCATCCTTACGGGTACGACCAAGGCGAAGGAACGACGCGAGGTGCTGGCAGCATTGGCTGCGGGCGAGGTAGATATATTGGTGGGAACGCACGCCCTGATTGAGGATAGGGTGCAGTTCTCGAATCTCGGCTTGGTTATTATCGACGAGCAACACCGCTTTGGTGTGGAGCAGCGTGCGCGACTTTGGACCAAGAATGCACAACCTCCACATATACTAGTGATGACAGCTACGCCTATTCCGCGTACCTTGGCTATGACGTTGTATGGCGACTTGGATGTCTCGGTAATCAAGGGATTGCCTCCCGGTCGTAAGCCAATCAAGACCTACCACTACTTCGAGTCGGGACGATTGACGTTGCAGAATTTCATGCGCCAGCAAATCAAGAGTGGCCGACAGGTATATGTAGTCTATCCACTCATCCTCGAGTCGGAGAAGATGGACTACCTCTCGTTGCAGGAGGGCTACGAGGCTATCGTGCGCGACTTCCCGTTGCCTCAATATAGAGTGGCGGTGTGTCACGGCAAGATGAAGCCCGAGGATAAGCAGCAGGCTATGGAGGAGTTCAAGAGTGGTCAGGCGCACATCTTGGTGGCAACATCGGTTATCGAGGTGGGCGTCGATGTGCCGAATGCTACGGTCATTGTTATCGAGTCAGCCGAGCGCTTCGGTTTGGCGCAGTTGCACCAGTTGCGTGGCCGTGTAGGTCGCGGATCGGAGCAGTCCTACTGCGTGCTGATGTCCGACGAGAAGTTGTCGAAGGAGTCGAGCAAACGTCTCGAAGCTATGTGCCAAACAAGCGATGGCTTTGAGTTGGCAGAACTCGACCTTAAGCTCCGTGGTGCAGGCGATATAAACGGCACGGCTCAGAGTGGAGATGCCTTCGATCTAAAGATTGCCAATCCAACATATGACCATCAGATTTTGCACATTGCACAGGATATGGCCATTGCCGTGTTAGGCATCGATGCATCATTGTCGCACCCTTCGCATCTCGGTTTGCGAGAGTTGCGCGACCGCTATGCTCCTGAGCATAAGGCCGATTTTTCGGAGATTTCATAATAAAGCGAGTTTTGAATCGTTAGAAGAGTATGATGAAACGTGTGAAATATGCGATACTTGCAGTGCTGCTTGTGGTGGGAGCTACCGCCTCGGCGCAACGCTACTTCCCAGGCGAGGAGCTCTGCTATCGTGCTGCCTACCGCGCTATGCTGATACCCAATATCGAGGTTGGCGAGGTTGTTGTATCTACAAGCCTCGATACACTTGCTGGCAAGGAGGTGTATCATGTCTACGGAAATGGCCGTACACTCCCGCTGTTTCGTTGGTATTTCGACATGAACGACACCTACAAGGTTTGGGTCGATAAGAAGACTCTTCGCCCACAACGCTTCGAGAGCGATATAAAGGAGGATAAATATACCTTCCGTAGCCACTACGACTATGATTGGAAGGCGCGCCGCGTGCGTACCTGGTCGCAGCGCAAGCAGGAGACGCCTCGCGAGCGAGTTCTGAAGCTTACGGATAACAGCATGGATGCAGTGTCGCTCTATTATAGCCTCCGTTCGATGGACCTCAAGTCGTTCCGCGAGAACGAGGAACTACTCCTCGATTTGGTTTTGGAGGATACCATACGCCAACTTCGCTATCGCTACATTGGTCGCGAGGAGGTGAAGGTGCCAAGGCTGGGCCACTTCGACACAATGAAGTTTGCCTGTACCATAGGCTCGTCGGAGGAGTTTTCGTTTGCCGATGGCACAGAGTTCTTTATCTGGATAACCAACGACGAAAATAAAATTCCAGTAATATTGGCCTCACCCATACGCGTGGGAGAGGTGCGATGTTACCTTTACAAATATAAAGGATTGCATTATCCTTTGGTAAGCAAAATAAAATAGAGTATATTTGCACAAAATTTCATAGACTATGGAGCAGAATAATTACGAAAATAATTTCGGCACAAAGACAAATCCTGCGGAGAATACCAACCCTGCAGATATGTCAGCATCGGATAACTACACCCCAAACTACGACTTCGATAATGACAACTACGACTTCGATGACGATGATAACGAAACTGCCAAGGTCTCCAAAAAGACCCTTCTTGGCTATCGTATCGTTGTGATTATCCTAGCCATCATTTTGGCGGGCGTATCGGGACTCTACTTCTCGCTCAATCGCACTCAGCAGCAGGAGTTTGAAGAGAAAAGAGCGTTGCTCGAGGATGAGCGTAACGAGCTTCAGGATGACCTCACCGCAATGATTAGCGAGTACGACACACTTCGTTATCAGAACGATACCATCGCCGCAAAGTTGGACGAGGCAGTCAAGACCATCGAGCAGCTCAAGAATGAGCGCCGTCTCAACTACAATAAGCTCCGTGCCTATCAGAAGGAGGTGGGTACTCTGCGTGCTGTGATGAAGAACTATCTCCGTCAGATCGACTCGCTCAACTCCATCAACAAGAAACTCTCGGGCGAGAATGTATCGTTGCGTAAGGAGATATCTACCGCAAATCTTCGTGCCGACGTTGCCGAGGAGCGTGCTTCAGAGTTGCAGAATCGAGTTCAGCAAGGCTCGGTGCTCCGTGCTCGCGATATCCATATGACCGCGCTTAACAGTCGCGACAAGGAGATTACCCGCATCAAGAATGCTGCAACCTTGCGCGTGGACTTCACTATCGGCTCCAACGAGCTTGCTGCAGCGGGCAATCGCCCTGTATACCTCTGCATAACCTCTCCGGATGGATATATGCTTGCAACCGAGGCTATGCCTACATTCACATACCAAGGTTCCAAGAAGGGATACTCTGCATCTCGTGAGGTAGACTACCAAAACGAGGATCTCGATGTTAGTATCTTCTACAAGGGTAGTGGTTTCACACCTGGAGTATACAAGATAGAGATCTACATGAGCGATAATCTTATAGGATCGTCGCAGGTAGATATGCGATAAAAATTGTTCTGATTGGTAAATTTTGCACGAGCGCGTCGAACGTCAAAATCCTCACATACCTTTTAGTATGCTGCGGATTTGCCGCCTAGCGTAGCACAAAATTTCCGTCAATCATTTGCAATTTTTATTGGAGTAAGTGTTCTGATTGGTAAATTTTGCACGAGCGCGTCGGACGCCAAAATGCTCACATACCTTTTAGTATGCTGCGGATTTGTCGCCTAACAACGCACAAAATTTCCGCAACCATTGAAACATTACCTAAAAATAACTTTATAATTTTTGATTTATGAAAAAGTACGTTTGCACAGTATGCGCGTGGGTTTACGACCCTGCAGTAGGTGATCCTGATAGCGGCATTGCACCAGGCACACCATTCGAAGAGATTCCTGATGATTGGACCTGCCCAATTTGTGGCGTAGGCAAGGAGGATTTCTCCGCAATCTAAGTAGAAAAGCAAAGGCCCGATTCGTATCGGGCCTTGCTATGTCAACAATATCATCACAAAAAAAGAGCCTATCCAACAAGAGAGTTGGACAGGCTCTTTACTATTATCAAAGAGACCAATGATTAGTTCTTCTTTGGTTTTGGAGCAAGAATCATATTCATCTTCTTGCCCTCCAACTGTGGCATAACCTCCACCTTGGCAATCTCCTCCAACGCAGTTGCGAAGCGGAGCAACAAGATCTCGCCCTGCTCCTTGAATACGATGCTTCGACCGCGGAAGAATACATAGGCCTTAACCTTGGCACCCTCCTTGATGAAGTCCTCGGCGTGACGGAGCTTGAAGTTGAAGTCGTGATCGTCGGTCTGCGGACCAAAACGAATCTCCTTGATTACAATCTTAGTCTGCTTAGCCTTAATCTCTTTCTGCTTCTTCTTCTGCTGATAGAGGAACTTCTGGTAGTCGACAATACGACATACCGGAGGCTGGGCGTTAGGTGAAATCTCCACCAAATCCAACTCCATCTCATCGGCCAACTGCAAGGCCTTCGAGATTGGTAACACAAGGTTAGGCTCGACATTGTCGCCCACGATGCGGACGGTGTCGGCTGTAATTTCATCATTAATTCGATGAGGGTTCTCCTTCTCGGGACGGCGTCCGCGAGGAGCGTTGTTTGCCGGGCGTGGTGCTGCCGGGCGTGGCGTAAACGGTTTAAATCCTGCCATTAGCTAATAGCTAAGTTAAAAGTTAAAAATTAAAAGTTAAAAGTTGCTTTATTATGCATTTTAGATTGCCTCAATCTCCTTTGCTACGAGGTCGTTCATATACTTAGCGTACTCCTCGAGGGTCATTGAGCCCTTGTCGCCATCGCCCTGTGCACGAACAGATACGGTACGCTCGGCAGCCTCCTTCTCACCTACGATGAGGAGGTAAGGGATACGCTTGAGCTCGTTGTCACGAATCTTACGGCCAATCTTCTCGTTGCGGTCATCGATCTGAGCGCGAACATCGTGCTGGTTGAGGTATGCAACAACCTCCTCGGCATACTCGTTGTACTTCTCCGAGATTGGGAGTACAACGGCCTGGTCAGGTGCGAGCCACAATGGAAACTTACCTGCGGTGTGCTCCAACAATACTGCCACGAAACGCTCCATAGAGCCGAATGGTGCACGGTGAATCATAATTGGGCGGTGAAGCTTATCGTCTGCACCCTTGTAGGTCAAGTCGAAACGCTCAGGGAGGTTGTAGTCAACCTGGATAGTACCCAACTGCCAGCTACGGCCGAGGGCATCCTTAACCATGAAGTCGAGCTTAGGGCCATAGAATGCAGCCTCGCCATACTCAACTACGGCGTTCATACCCTTGTCCTTACAAGCCTGGATAATAGCAGCCTCTGCCTTCTCCCAGTTCTCGTCCGAACCGATATACTTGGTTTTGTTGTTAGGGTCGCGCAACGAAATCTGTGCGGTGTAGTTCTCGAACTTCAAGGTCTTGAAGATGTAGAGAACGATATCCATAACCTTCTCGAACTCCTCCAACAACTGGTCTGGACGAACGAAGAGGTGAGCGTCATCCTGAGTAAATGCACGTACACGTGTCAAGCCGTGCAACTCGCCCGACTGCTCGTAGCGACATACTGTACCGAACTCAGCCAAACGAACAGGGAGATCCTTGTACGAGTGTGGCTTGCTGCGGTAAATCTCGCAGTGGTGAGGGCAGTTCATTGGCTTGAGCAAGTACTCCTCGCCCTCGATTGGGGTGTGAATTGGCTGGAACGAGTCCTTACCATACTTTGCATAGTGGCCCGAAGTCACATACAAATCCTTGTTGCCAATTGGAGGGGTGATAACTGGCTGGTAGCCATACTGCTTCTGAATCTGACGCAAGAAACGCTCCAAGCGGTCGCGCAACTCTGCGCCCTTTGGCAACCAGAGTGGCAAGCCCTGACCTACGCGCTGCGAGAAGGTGAAGAGCTCGAGCTCCTTACCCAACTTGCGGTGGTCGCGCTTCTTAGCCTCCTCGAGCATTGCGAGGTACTCGTCGAGCATCGACTTCTTAGGGAACGAAACACCATAGATACGGGTGAGCATCTTGTTGTGCTCGTCGCCACGCCAGTAAGCACCTGCTACGGCGGTGAGCTTTATAGCCTTGATGTGACCTGTGTGCGGGATGTGTGGACCG
The DNA here is from genome assembly GCA_045614685.1 of Alistipes sp. Taxonomy (GTDB): domain Bacteria; phylum Bacteroidota; class Bacteroidia; order Bacteroidales; family Rikenellaceae; genus Alistipes. Next base: position 45,739 of record JAZLDJ010000116.1, read on the forward strand.
CGACAGAGGTCGGTGAATGTACCATTTGTGTAGAACGAGATTGTGCCATCCTCCAAGTCCGAAATAAGCTCGCACTTATACTCATCACCCTTCTCGGTGAAGGTCTTGAGTGCCTCGGCCTTCGAAACCTCGGTGCGGATAAGTTCCTCCTTACCGCGTGCCAACTCGGTCATCTTAGCCTCAATCTTTGCGAGGTCGCTCTCGAGGATTGGGGTAGGCGAGTCTACGTCGTAGTAGAAGCCCTGCTCGATAGCTGGACCGATACCGAACTTAATACCTGGGTACAACGCCTGCAATGCCTCTGCGAGGAGGTGCGACGAAGTGTGCCAGAAGGCGTGCTTACCCTCGGCATCATCCCACTTGAAGAACTTGATGGCGCAATCCTGCACCAATGCGTGCGACATATCTACGGTCGCACCATCTACCGAAGCAGCCAGACAGTCCGCAGCTAAACGAGGGCTGATACTCTCTGCAACTTGGTAGGCTGTTACCCCCTGCTCGAACTCACGAACCGAGCCATCGGGAAACGAAACTTTAATCATACTGTTTGTTAAGTTTTTTTAATTGTTTATGTTTTGCGCCTTCGAGGCTCCACAATCACGAGACGGATTACCTCTCAATTACGCTAAATTATGCTCCTTTTTCTACTGCAGCTTGCAAATCTTTCATCGACACATCGCGACCCTTCTCACGCTCGAAGTGTTCGAGTGGATTGCGGCTCCAATACTTGTAGTCGCTGCGACGATGGATGATGTCGATAGCTTCGTAAATCGCGCTACGCATAGATTGTGCATCGGCCATATCCTTGCCGGCAATGTCGTAGGCAGTGCCGTGGTCGGGCGAGGTGCGAATGATGTTCAGACCTGCGGTGAAGTTTACACCCTCGGGCGACAACGCCTTGAATGGGGTGAGTCCCTGGTCGTGATACATTGCAAGTATAGCATTGTACTTCTTGTAACCGCCACCTGCGAACAATCCATCAGCTGCCAATGGGCCAAATGCCAAGACGCCCTGATTTACCGCCTCGATGATGGCTGGGCGGATAATCTCCTGCTCCTCTGTGCCGAGCAAACCTCCATCTCCTGCGTGAGGGTTGAGCGAGAGTACCGCAATGCGAGGCTCCACCACGCCAAAGTCCTGCTTGAGGGTGTGGCGCAAAGCTACGAGCGAAGCGGTAATCTTCTCGGCCGAGAGCGACTCTGCAACCTTGTCTACAGGGATATGTACTGTCTGCAACGCTACACGCAAGGTCTCGCTGCACATAATCATCATAGGCTCGCCCTCTGCCTTCGAGGCGAAATACTCGGTGTGACCCGTGAAGCCGAAGCCTACCTTCTGCATCGACTCCTTGTTGATTGGGGCTGTAACAACAGCTGCCAAATCGCCCGCTGCAAGGTCGGCCGAAGCCTTCTCCAACGCGTCGAGGGCCTGCTTTGCAGCCTCCTCGGTAGCGCGACCTGGCTCTACGTGAGCCCCCTTATCGCCACACTCCACGAGGTTGATTTTGCCTCTGCGAGCCTCGGCTGCCGAACGGCAGTAGTTGAACTGCAATGGCTCGAACTCTGCAATCTTGTGGGTGTAGTACTCTGCAATATGTTTTGCGCCATAGACCACAGGGATAAATAGCTCGACCATTGATGGGTGCGACAATGCCTTGAGGATAACCTCCCAGCCGATGCCATTGGTATCGCCTTGTGTGATGCCTATCTTGTGCTTGTAATCCGACATAAATATTTCGTTAGTAACTCTTTAAGAGTACAAAAATATAAATTTTTTACGATAATTTACAATTATCGAACATTTTTTTTGTGTTAGGCTATATTTTTACTAGAATTTTAAGTTTTACATATTTTTTCGTATATTTGTGGTTACATATGATGTAAACGATTGATCAAGAACAAATATTAACAATTAAAAACCAAACTAACTATGAAGAATTTGATGAGAATTTTCGTAGCAACGGTTGCTCTATTCGCCGTTTCGTGCGTGACAGACACAACCGAAGATGTAGGTGTCGGCCTAACTAATGGAGGTGCCCAGACTACAATTGCAATCTCGCTCGAGGAGTCGCGTACGCAGCTCGGCGAGAAGGCGGGCGATCTCTATCCACTCTACTGGAGCGAGGGCGACCAGATTTCGATTAATGGCGTAGCTTCTACTGCATTGAGCGCAAACGAGGCTGGCTCGGCAGTTGCCACCTTCTCGGTGACAGGCGAGTTGAAGGCTCCTTATTGCATCGCTTATCCTGCTGCTAATGCAGGTGAGGTAGTCTTCGCTGCTCAGCAGTCGTATGTTGAGGGTACCTTCTCGAATGGTGCTTCGACAATGTATGGCTACAGCGAGAATGGCGAGGGCATTTCGATGAATCACCTCACAGGTGTTTTGAAGGTGGGCGTTGTTGGTGAGCACAAGCTCGTGCTTGCTCAGGTTTCTACTGCAGACCGCGCTCCTATCGCAGGTCAGTTCACGCTCGACTTTACTACAGGCGAGCTCGCTGCAACTACCGCTTCAAAGGAGGTTATCGAGTATTCGTTCGGTGAGGGCGTTCAGCTCTCGAGCGAGGCAACCTACCTCCACCTTGCAGTTCCTGCAGGCGTTTACGATGAGTTGTATGTGACTTTGTACGATGCTGACGGTGGCGTGATGTACGCTACAGTTAAGGCTGGCGACAGCAAGCCATTGGCAGTAGGCAAGGTGCGCGAGTTCAGCAACAACATCGTTTATGTTCCAAGCGCAAACGTTTACGTTATCCGCGACAAGGAGTCGTTGAAGGGTTTTGCTGCTGCAGTAAACGAGGCTGGCTCGGCTTATACAAACGATGCTTTGTTGGTTGCTGATGTAGATATGACAGGTGAGGAGTGGACCTCTATCAACTGGAAGTCGGCAAACAGCAGCACCGATGGCGCTGCACAGCTCGCAACTTTCCACGGTAATGGTTACGCAATCAAGGGCTTGAATGCTCCGTTGTTCGATACCTTGACTGCAAATGTTAAGGGCTTGCACCTCCGCGATGTAAACATCAACGAGACTGTTCGTCCAAATGTCGGCTCGTTGGCTCGTTGGCTTCGTGCATCGAAGGTTGGCGAGGCTATCGCAAAGCCTTTGATTTCGCACTGCTCGACCACAGGTCAGATCACTATCGAGTGTAACGAGTTCACTTACGATGCTAATCGTGAGCTCGCAGCTTACGGCCCATTCTCGGCAGGTGGTCTCATCGCTACTTGTCTTACAGCCGATATCGAGGATTGCGTTAATGAGATCGATATGGATATCAAGCGCGTTGTTGCATCGTCGAACACAACTACCCTCTATCCTTGGATTGGTGGTATCGTGGGTTACATCGAGGCTATCGACCGCACAGGCGACAGCTACACAGCTGAGCTCTGCTCGAACCTCCGTCGCCTCGAGAACAAGGGTGATATCAAGTATCACGACCCTCAGGCAACCTTCACCACTTCGGCATACTCGAAGCTCAGCGCTGCTGTTGGTGGTATCTTGGGTGCAAATGCAACAAAGGCTACCGCTTGCGAAATGCACGACTTCGTAAACCGCGGTAACATCACTATTTCGGGTAAAGTAGGTAACAGTACATTGGTTGGTGGTATTGCAGGTCGTCCTGAGACTGCTGATGCACGCAACTGGTACAACTATGGTAAGGTGTCGCAAACAGAGGGTGCAGCTCGCGTTTTGTACTGCGGTGGTGCTGTTGGCTACTCGGCAGCTACATTGGATAACAACTACACCAACATCCACAACTATGGTACTGTAGAGGTTAAGAATATCGACTTCCTCTCAATCTGTGTTGGTGGTATTTTCGGTGCTACTTTGTCAAATTCGGCATATGAGAAGACCAACCGTATGTCGAATTTAACAAATAATGCTTCTGTAACTGTTGCTGATGTTACGCAGTTGACAGGTCACACTACAAATGGATATTTCCGTGTTGGTGGTGTATCGGGTTGGATTCAGCACAATTTGGAGGATGCAATCAACAACAAGGATGGTGTTATAACCATTACAAACGCATCGCTCTACAATAACGAGACAAACTTGAACAACTTCTGCGTTGGTGGTGTTGTTGGTTACAAGACCGTATTCTACACTGATCGTTGCACCAACCACGCAGAGATCAATGTGGATGCTACAACCTCTACCGTAGATGCTACAATGGCAAAGGCTGATAAGGTTCGTATGAATATCGGTGGTTGCTTTGGTTGGAAGAACGATACTACCGGTGACGAGTGCGTAAACAATGGTAATATCAATGTTAGCGGTAGCTATGTTGGTCGTTTGTGTGTAGGTGGTGTTGTTGGTGTTGGTAACACAAGCTACTCGTCAACCACTTGGAGAAACAACGTTTGGACAAACCTTACAAACAATGGTGACGTCACTATTAAGGATGGTACACTCGCACAGCACGTAGCTTCGATTGGTGGTATTATGGGTTGGACTCAGGCTGGTGTTGAGAACGCTACCAACAACGGTGATGTCTATATCGGCACTGGATATAAAGTCTGCAATGAGAACCATTTCTCAACAATGTTTGCTTATGTCGCAAAGACTACTACAGACTTCAAGAATGTGACTAACAAGGGTAACCTCACAATCGCTAATATGGCCTATACAGCTGTCGTATATGCAGGTGGTCTATTCGGTTACGCAACTGAGAATGGCTCATACCCAGGCATTGATGGTGCTTACCAATACGGTAAGGTATCTATCAACGCAAGTCGTCCTGCTCGTACAGTATGGAAGGATGAGTTGACTTCGGGTGCAACAATGGCTACAGGTAATATCGGTGGCTTCCTTGGCGGTTTGCTCAATGATGCTATTGTGTATGAGGGTGCATCGATGGATATCAATATCTCATCGATGACAAGCTTCACCGCTAAGGGTGCAACTAGTGCTGATGTTGGTAACATCCAGTATGGTGAGATTGCTTGGGGTATGAAGGATTACCCTACAAACTGTACCAACTACGCAGACTTCACTTTGACAGGTACAGTTGGTGGTACATTCTACTCGGGTATGTTCGGTGCACCTTACAACTACTCGCGTAAGAACTGTACAAACTATGGTACTCAGACTATCAACGCTACCATCAAGACAAACTGCTTCCCATCGCACGGTTGCTACGATGGTGCAGCAAATGCAACATTCGTAAATTGCCACAACCACGGTGATATCGTATTCGGTCCTAAGTGTAAGATTACAAGACAGCTCCGTACAGGTATGATCTATGCGAAGGTTGAGACTGCGGACAAGACCAATGTTATTGATGGTTGCTCGAACTCGGGTAATATCATTGTAGAGAAGGGCGCAACTATTGGTACTGAGTGTCGTCTTGGCACAATGGTAGGTTGCCAGGTAAGAGGTTGTGTCCTCATTCGCAATGGCTTCACCAACACAGGTAACATCACGTTTGCAGGTGCACATAACGGCGGCAGCAACACTGCTAGCCCACTCTGTTTGGGCGGTATTATCGGTAACTCGGCAAATAACGGTACCGGTGATAGCAATGCATCATTGTATGCTATCGCAGCAAAGACTATTGGCGCTGTCGAATACCCTGCAGGTAGCTGGACAGGCGATGTCGTAAATACAGGTAATATCACCTACACAGGTACATCTAAGAATGGTGTAGTAATCGGCGGTTTGTTTGCTGCTGCTAAGTCACCTCACACAACATACCCATACCCAACAGGTATGAGATTTGTCTACACCGGTGACATCACAGCTTCGGGTACCTTCTTAAAGGCTTCTACAGCAACCGAAACTACTCCGTCTGTTGAGTTGAACAACGGTGTCGGTGGTATCTACGGTTACAGCAATATCGCAAACCTTGTAGTTGAGAATGCCGAGGTCTACACGAATATCACTGCTTCGGGATATCCGAATGTAGGTATGTTGTTCGGCTTCGCTCGTACTGCAAATGCCTACGCTAAGAACTGTAAGGTGGGTGGCTCAACTGCAAGCGAGTACAACACCGAGGACGAGGAGTATATTACAACCTATCTCACTGCGTCAAACTACTACAAGTATATCTACGCTAGTGGCGCATCTACCGATTGGAGTGGTACCGACAACTACGATGGATGTACTTGGTTGTCGAGCAAGCCAGCAAATTAATAACCTCTTAAAAAGTTACGATTATGAAGAATTACTTGAAACCAGAATTTGATATTTACGAGATCGTAGCCGAGAGAGGTTACGGTGATAGCGTCGGATTGCCAAGCTTCGGCACCGAGAACGACGAACTCGTGTACTAAGAAGAATGAGGCTCCGCTAACGGAGCCTCATTCTTTTCTTTACTTTGTATGCTCTAATCCTTTTCGATTTTAAAACCCAATTTGTGAATAAGCTTCAGGGTGCTGAGTGCGGTGTTGCGGTCGTAGGCCTTCTCTAGCTCGGGAAGCTCCTCGTAGGGGACGAGGCAAGGGTGAGTCTTTAGCTCGTCGCTACGCATCTCTCCATAGCGCCATCCCTCCTCTATACGGCTTTTTGCCCATACTTCGTGGACATTCTTAGCCATCTGCTCGGTGAGAGCATTTAGGGTCTCGGGCAGCACAATGTCGCTTGTCTCTATCGGTTGAGGTATATACTCCTTTTTCATTGCGGTGTGGTGTTTTAGTTTCTCTTTTCTCTCAATTTGCGTAGTGCCTCAGGAATGATTTTGACGAACTTTTCGTCTATCTTGATGGTTCGGCAGTCAATCTCCTTCAACTTATCGAATGAGCAGATGTTGAAGTGCGCCATCTGGCTCTTGAGAGGATTCTTGCGTGTGAGGTCGTTTTGTACCTCCTGCTGCTCCTCCTTTGTGAGAGGTCTATATCCCATCAAAAGTTGTTCCATATTCCAACGAGCGTGCTCCACTTGCGCAAGGATGGCAATTTCGTCATCGTTCAAATCTCGATTGCCGTCCCAGCCTATGCTACGCATCTTGCACCAAGCGGTGCTCGCCGAGTATATGTTCGACCACATCTTCGCCGCATCCGACTTGCCATAGAGGTTCTTGCCCTCGTCGACGGTGCCGAGGCTCTTCTCAATCTCCTCGGATATGCTTGTGTAGGCCTCGTTGCTTTGCTGTGCTATGAATGCAATATCCTCGCCCAAATCGAGGTCGTAGAACTCGTTGGCCATACCAAATGCTCGGAGCTTATTGTGGTATGGGTTGAATTGGGTGCTGCCCTTATGTGTCATCTGTCTTACCAACGAATCGCCATAGCGGTTGTAGATGAGAATCTGGTTCACTCGGCTATAGATCTCTTTGTCAAGATAGAGTGCCGTAGCGAGGCATCGGTTCTGCTCGGCCTGACAAATGGCGATATTAACGCTGCTATTCGGATTGTTAGTTGCGGCGCAGATGTAGTCCTGCACAGCCTTCTTCTCGACGCTGCCGCGGATGAACTCCCACTCAATATCGAGGAAGTCGCCACCAAGGTGGTTGTATTCTGCCGACGGAGTGTGCTTCTCTTTGTCCGACCACGTGAGTTTATCCTCTTCGATTGTGCCATATCGCCAGTTCGAGAGGGCGAACAGATTCTTGAATCGGCCCATAAAGAAGTCCTTCTCCTCGTGCGCTTTCTTGTCGATAAAGGTTATCTTTGTGCGGATGCCCTTGCTCACGAAGTTAGGGTAGTGGGCGAAGTGTGCAGCATTAATAGCCATAGCAACACCCATACGCGACATTCCTATAACAAATAGGTGGACATATCTCTCCGAATCGGGGCCTATAGCCTCTGTGCCCTCGAGCGGGAGATAGTTGGTGGTATCGCGGCCTGTAAGTACCTTCTGCGCCCATATGTCGTAGTAGTTGAACGGTCTGAAGTCGATATAGCTCTTGATATCGCTGCTTATCTCCGAGAATTGGAATACCGAGAATGTTGTCTGGTACTCGAACATCACGCGACAGGTTAGCTTGTTGTTCTGTGGTTTTAACTCCTGTCGAATGAGCTCCATACACTCGATGTTCATGGTGTCGTGGTACGAATCTACATCGTCGGTACGGATGTTTTCACCTATTATATAAACCTCCTTTGCGCTATTGACCTCCAACTTGGCAATATCGCATGGCGAATTACGATTACCATAATATATTATAATATGGCGCTGCTCCTCTTCGGTGAGATTGGAGTAGAGCTCCATTCTGAATGCGTCGACGTCGCGAGATGTCTGAATGAGGATGTAGGGTAGGCTAGCCTCTGCTCGGCCTTTGGCCTTGCTCTCGGCGCGATGTATGCTGAATATCTGCTCGACGATGCCCGCAACCATATCGTTACCGCCCACTATGACATAGTGCTCGGTCTTGCGCATAAAGCCATCGTATGTAATAGCTCCGCTCAACCACTTTGTTTTGCGCGACTCTATCCATCCAATCACCGATGCAACCAAGAGTCCGTTCAATAGGAATACACCCAATAGGGCAATGAGCGTAGCCCAGCCGACATTGTTTCCTACGGAGTGGGTGTTGCCTGGGTCTACAAAGTGCGAGAAGATGCTCCACACGAGTGAGCCTTCATAATCCGCGCTAGAAGGGGTAAGCTGACCAATCTTCGATAGCTGAGCAAAGATGGCGATGATGAATGGCACGAGTATCACAATAGATATGGTCTTGACCAAAAAGCGGCCATATACCATATGCCAGTCGAATGTAGGTCGGCGAACTGCAAAAGCATATATGGCAATGCTAATCTGTGTCAAACCCAACAGAGCTGCAATGGTGATAGGTAACCACGAGATGCCGTAATCGGGAATGCCCAACCATGGCTTTACGATAACATAGTATATCAACGCTACAAGGCCAAATCCCAAAGCGCACCAATCCAAATAGTCTATTGTTTTCTTGCTCATATCTCTCTTCTGTTGCAGCGCAAAACAATCGTTTCGCGGGCATAATCTTCACAAAGTTATAATAAAAAAGTTAGAATATGGCCTGCCGAGAGGTAAAAAGGAGTGGATACGAATAAAAAAGACGAATCTCGAAATGAGATCCGTCTTTTTATCGTTGGAAGAACCGCTTACTCAGCAGCAACAACCGAAAGGGTAGCCTCGGCCTTAACCTCGCGGTGGAGCTTAATAGTAGCCTTGTACTCACCTACAGTGTTGATAGCCTCAACGGTAACATTCTTCTTCTCAACCTCAACGCCCTTCTCTGCGAGTGCAGCAGTGATGTCTGCCGAAGTGATAGTACCGAAGATGCGACCCTCCTCTGCCTTTACAGCAAAAGTGAGTGGGAGGTTAGCAAGCTTCTCAGCGAGTGCCTGAGCGTCTGCCAAAATCTTAGCATCCTTGTGAGCACGCTGCTTGAGGTTCTCTGCCAATACCTTCTTTGCAGAAGCAGTAGCAGCCTTTGCGAAACCCTGTGGAATGAGGTAGTTGTTCGCATAACCTGGCTTAACCGAAACGAT
>JAZLDJ010000117.1:0-3647 GCA_045614685.1 Alistipes sp.
CCGAGCCATCTTTGGCAACAACCTTATCCTGCGGATAGAGCGGAGTATCCTTCTTACCACAACCGAAAAGCGACAATAATCCCATAGCGATAACGAATAGTTTTTTCATATTATTAGATTGTCATCAACGATGTTACAGGAGCAATCTTCTCCAAGGGCGCCTTGCCTTGAATCTCCTCGATTTCCACGAGGAAAACAAACTCCTTAATCTTCACGTTGTACGGCTTGCCATCGCGATAGATGGTGAGTTTCTCGAGCGACTCGGCAATGCCAAGCGCAGTACCGCCAGTAGCCAACACATCGTCGAGGATGGTCACATAGAAGGTGTCGCCCTCGGCAACGCCAGCTGCGATATCGCTGAGACGATAGTAGAGCTTGTCGAAGCCATACTCCTTCTCGATACACACCTCCACCAAATCGCCATCGTTGAACGGAAGCTTGCCGCTCTTACGCATCGGGATAATGTTCTCGACGATTCCATCCTCCGAGAGAAGTGGCGCAGTGAAGAGGAATGCGCGAGCCTCGGGAGCCGCCACATTTGGTGCGGTGGTAGCCTGCTTCAACGCCTCTACAACCTCGCGGAATGCCCTCTTCGACTGAAGGAACGGAATAATATCAATAAAGTTAATACCCTCCTTTGGGAAATTCTTGTAAAATTTAAGTGTCTCGATCATAGTTTCAGAAAAAATCAATACTACTTGCAAAGATAGTACAAAATTGGGAAAAAGAAAAACTGAGAGCGGAAAAGTTTTAAAGAAGAGGCTAGGGAATTTTAGGAGTTGGGAGGTTTTAAGGGACTAGTAAGGGTTGTTAAAGGTTATTAAGGGGAGTTAAGGGTTATTAAGGATTTTTTATTATCTTTGCAAAACATAACAACAACCTCCAAAAAATTGGAGGTGACGAAATTAACAACAAAACACCACAACCCTCCAAAAATTGGAGGTGATTAGATTATTTTTGTGCAAAGCAAGGGAACGAAAGCGCAGCATACCTAAGCGTATGTGAGCATTGCGTTATCCGCAGGTTTGTGCAAAAAGAACTAATCAGAACAATTTTTGTTTTATGGAGATTAAAGAGATTATAAGGCGTCTGGATACGCTGGGGAGGTGCCTTTGACATCGACCAGAAGAGAATAGACCTCCAAAATGAGGAGGAGAAGACATTAGCACCCGACTTCTGGGATAACCCAGAGAAGGCGCAAGAGCAACTGCGAAAAGTGGCGACCATAAAGAGCTGGGTAGAGGGCTTTGATGAGGTAAAGAAGGCTGTAGACGAGGTGGAGCTGATGCCCGAATTTATAGAGGCAGGACTGACCACGGAGGAGGATGCCGAAAGAGCCTACGCCAATGCGGTGGAGCTTGTGGAGAAGATGGAGTTGCGCAATATGCTCTCGGGCGAGGAGGACAAGATGGGTGCTATCATCGACATCAACGCAGGTGCAGGTGGCACAGAGGCCTTGGATTGGGCTTCGATGTTGCTGAGAATGTACACTCGTTGGTGCGAGGCCCACAACTACAAGGTGAAGATGCTCGACTTTCAGGAGGGCGACGAGGTTGGCGTGAAGTCCTGCACCATGGAGGTGGAGGGCGACTTTGCCTACGGATATCTCAAGAGCGAAAATGGCGTGCATCGCTTGGTGCGTCTCTCGCCATTCAATGCTAATAACAAACGTCAAACAACATTCGCTTCGGTGGCGGTTACCCCTGCCGTGGATGATACCATCGAGGTGGTGGTAAACCCCGCAAATATCGAGTGGGAGACCTATCGTTCGAGCGGTGCGGGAGGTCAGAATGTGAATAAGGTGGAGACTGCAGCACGACTGCGATATCACTTCAAGGACGAGCAGACGGGCGAGGAGATTTCGTACGTTATCGAGAATCAGGAGACACGCTCGCAGCTGATGAACAAGGAGAATGCTATGCGCATCCTCCGCTCGAAGCTCTACCAATACGAATTGGATAAGCGACGCGCCACACAGCAAGCCATCGAGGCAGACAAAAAGAAGATTGAGTGGGGCTCGCAGATTCGCTCGTATGTGCTTGACGATAGGCGAGTTAAGGACCACCGCACAGGTCATCAAACAACCGATTGCGACGGCGTGTTGGATGGCGAGTTGGATGCATTTATCAAGGCCTATTTAATGGAGTTCAGCGGACAATAGCTATGAGACGAATAGCCCTACTTATATTTGCGATATTTTGCATGGCGACGTCGCACGCACGAGTGATTTGCGGAGCGGAGCGCACCGCCGAGTGGCAGAAGTTGCTGCAAGGCAAACGGGTGGCTCTGCTTGCTAACCACACAGCCGTTGTTGGCGAGGAGCACGTCGTGGACGTTATGCTCTCGAAAGGCGTGAACGTTGTGGCGATAGTGGCCCCCGAGCACGGATTTAGAGGGACTGCCGATGCGGGCGAGAAGGTTTCGTCGTCGACAGACTCGAAGACTGGCTTGCCAATTTGGTCGCTCTACTCCTCGAAGAGCCGAAGGCTTACGCCCGAGCAGGTGGCGCAGTTCGATGTCATTGTGGTCGATATGCAAGACGTAGGTCTAAGATTCTACACCTATTATATAACTATGCTCTCGGTGATGAATAGCGCAGCCGAGGGTGGTAAGGAGGTGGTGGTTTTCGATAGGCCAAACCCCAACGGAATGTATGTTGACGGACCTATTCTCGACATGAAATACAAGTCGGGCGTGGGAGGTTTGCCTATACCTGTTGTGCACGGCTTGACAATGGGCGAGATTGCCAAGATGGCTGTTGGCGAAGGTTGGAGCAAGGAGTGCAAGGTGGAGGTTGTGCGCTGCAAGGGCTACACCCACCAAACGCGATACACACTACCTATTGCGCCATCGCCAAACCTGCGTTCTATGCAAGCCGTTTATCTCTATCCTTCGACCTGCTTGTTCGAGGGCACAATCTGCTCGCTCGGACGAGGCACCGATTATCCATTCGAGGTCTACGGTCACCCCGAGATGAAGGGCGACTTCAGCTTTACTCCGCGCTCTGTAGCGGGAGCAAAGTACCCTCCACTCTTGAATAAGGAGTGCCACGGAGTGGATTTGCGAAGCATTCCGCACGAGGAGATTATAGCCAAGGGCTTCAACCTCGAATACATTATCAATGCCTACAATCGCATGGGCAATAGCGAGGAGTTCTTCGGTCCTAGGAAGAGATTTTTCCATCTCTTGACAGGCGTGGACTACATCTATCAGATGATTATCGCAGGTAAGTCGGCTGCCGAAATCAAGGCTATGTGGCAAGACGACGTGGCGAAGTTCAAGGCGCAACGCCAAAAATATTTACTCTACAAAGAGTAATAGCTAGGCGGATAACCCGCAGCATAGTATACCTATGTGAGGAGTTGTACGTCCGACGATTGGTGCTAAGTTCACCAACATACCAACCTAAAAATCAGAGATGATTGAGGAAATTTTATGCCAAGCTAGGCGGATAACCCGCAGCATAGTATACCTATGTGAGGAGTTAGCCGACCGACGATTGGTGTAAAATTTACCAATCAGAATGATTTTTCTTTTTTATTTTTACTACCTTTGCACCGATGATTGATCGAGATACCATAGATAGAATCTATGCCGCGGCAGATGTTGTCGAGGTTATCAGCGACTATGTTACGCTCAAGAAGAAG
>JAZLDJ010000118.1:0-4573 GCA_045614685.1 Alistipes sp.
TTAGTCAGACTTTTGATGGCGGTTGTGGCGTTGTTCGCCGTATCGTGCGTTACCGACGCAACCGAGGACTTGGGCGTTCAGCTTGACAAGAACGCAGGTCAGACCACCCTCACAATCTCGTTGGAGGGAACAAAAACTCACATCGGAGCAAAGGCTGAGGATGCCTACCCTCTCTATTGGAGTGAAGGCGATCAGATTGCTATCAATGGCGTAGCATCGCACCCTCTCACCGAGGCTGCACACGGTTCGGCTTCGGCTGAGTTCATCTTTGATGGCGAACTCGCCTACCCTTACAACCTCGTCTACCCTGCTCCAGCACCCGAGGTGGTTGCTGCAGAGGGTTTGCAGGCTGTAACATTCCTTGCAACACAGAAGTACACCCCTGGAACATTTGCCGAGGGTGCTGCTCCGTTGTATGCCTACACCAAGGCTGCTGCCGAGGGCGAGGAGCAACTCCCTATCGAGATCAAGCACCTCTCGGGCGTACTTTGCTTCGTTCCTCAGGGCGATGTAACACTTTCCTCGATGACCGTAACATCTTCGATTAGCAAGTTGGCTGGTAACTTCGACCTCAACTGCCAGAGTGGTAAGCTCACAGCTCACGAGGATGCCTCCAACACTATCACTGTAGATTTCGGCGAGGGTTTGACACTCAGCGCAGAGGGCACTCCAATCTATGTGGCAGTTCCTGCAGGTGAGCACGGCACTATCGCCGTAACACTCCGCACCGCAACCGATGCTATGTTGGTGAAATTCAGCAGCTACGACAGCGCAGCCATCAAGGCGGGTTTTGTTCGTGAGTTCGCTCCATTCACCTACGCAGCAACCGAGGCCGAGTCGGAGGAGTTCCTCATCACAACCAAGGAGGATTTGATTCGCTTCGCACAGATTGCCGAGACCTTCTACCCTCGCACCACTGCAAAGTTGGCAGGTCAGATCGATATGACAGGCGTGGAGTGGACTCCAATCGAGAACTTCGCAAACTTCACCTTCGATGGTAACAAGGAGAATGGCTGCTACATCAAGGGTTTGTCGGCACCTCTCTTCGGAATCACAGAGGCGAATATCAAGAATTTGAAGTTGGTGGATGTTGATATGACCATTCCTGTCAGCGAGAACACCGCCATCGGAGCTATTGCATATCGCGTCAACAATGGTGCGTTGGTCAACTGCGAGGCAACAGGTAAGCTCGTAATCAACTACAACATTCCGGCATCCTTCTTCGGAGGTTTGGTGGGTGTCAGCAGCCAAAGCGACTTCTCGCACAATGTCAACCACATCGACATTACCGTAAATGGCTCGGTTACTGCGCCTGCAGATGAGACTCTCCGCGTTGGAGGTCTTGCTGGTGTGATCACCTACCCTACAGCAACTACTGTCGAGAAGTGCTACAACTATGGTGATGTTGTTATCACCGGCGATATCGACCGTATCTCGGGTGGTGGTATTATCGGCTTTACCGATGCTCCTACCCACATCGAGGATTGCCACAACGAGGGCTTTATGCACTTGGCTGCAAATATTCAAGGCGACGCATACTCGGTATTCACAGGTTTTGTTGGTCAGATTCACTCGTGGAGCAAGGATGATAGCCAGGTATTTTCGGCTACAAACTGCACCAACAGAGGTAATGTATTATATGGTACACCAGGCGGAGAGGATGTAACTCCAACTATGGGTAAGTCAATTCAGTATGTGCAGATGAGTGGTATGATTGGCTACACTCGCAATGTTGATGCAAACCCATATACAGTAAAACTCAATAACTGTCAGAACTATGGTAATGTGGAGGTAAATGCCATCAGTTGTGCAAAGGCTGTCAAGGTGAGCGGTATTATGTCGCACGTATCGTGTCACGCCGAGTTTAAGAATTGTACCAACTATGGTAAGCTCGCTATGTACCAAGGTATCGAGGCCAACCCTTACACAGGTGCAATCATCAACCACATCCAGTCGGAGATTACCGATGGAGTAGTTGTAACCATCGAGGATTGTACCAACGAGGGCGATATCTACATCAGCGATAAGATTACAAGTGCAGGTGTACCATACCTCGGTGGTCTAACATCGTACATTCAGGGTGCGGTAGATGTTTCATACAAGAACTCGCACAACAAGGGTGCTTTAACCTTCAACCTTAAGCAGGCTGATAACAGTGCAAACATCTACACCGGTGCAATTACCGGATATGTAAATAGTACGGCTACAAAGTATCGAGTAAGTGGCTGTTCGAACAGTGGCGCGTTGACCTACAATATAACAATGCCTCTCGGCACCAAGGGCCTCTCTTATTTGGGCGGTTTGGTTGGTCACCTCGGTTGTGCAGATAGTGCATTCGAGAACACCACAAACAGCGGCAACTTGCTCGCTACCGGTATTTGCCAGCGAGTAACTGTTGGTGGATTCGTCGGTAGTATTGGATCTGGTCTGCTGAGCTTGCCTATCACCAACTGCGTGAATAGCGGCAACATCACCTACGAGAACTTGCAGGAGAACAACCCTATGCACGTCTGGGTAGCAGGCTTCACTGGCGTAGTATTGGCTTCGTCGACAACCACTACTCACACACCGCTCATCACACTTACAAATTGCAAGAATAGTGGCGACATCACCGTCAAGAACACCGATGTTACAGGTCAGTTGACCGTAGGCGGCCTCTGTGCAAATGTTCCAACGAAGAGCAACAACTCCTACCACGGAGCATACCTTATGACAGACTGCGTCAATAGCGGTAACATCTTGTGCGAGGAGTGCTACTCACCGGTCGACTTGTCGGTGGGAGGTCTTTTGAGCGCAAGCTCGGACTGGCCATTTGCTGAATCTACCCTCAAGGCCCCTATCAACACAGGTAACATCACCGTTACCCACTCCGACACCGACAAGACTGTCCATATGACAGTAGGTGGTATTGTTGGCGACCTCTACAGCGGAACTATCTGCAAGAACGACGCAGGCAAGAAGGGTTATGTCAAGGGCGTTATCACCGTAACATCGAGTAGCGAGGCGGATGCAACTCAGTATCGTTGCGTAGGTGGTGTAGCAGGATTCACCACAAAGGGTCTATTTGAGGATATCGATGTATTGGCAGAGGGCACATCCGTAAATGCTAACTTCAGTACTATAATGGCGAACTTCCACATTGCAGGAGTTATCGGTTGCGTAAACAGCAGTAGTGCCGTGCTCAAGAACATCACAAACAACGCCCCTGTGACTGTCACAATTGACACTATGGCCAGCGACGGCTATGGATATCTTGGAGGTGTTACCGGTAGATTGGTTGGCGCAGTTCACACCGAGAACATCACAAACAATGGTAAGGTAACTATCGAGGCGAAGACCAAAATAGCTCGTGCACTCAATATTGGTGGCGTATTCGCAGTGAATACCGACGCTATTGGTCTGCACAAGAACATTGTAAACAATGGCGAGGTTTTGATAAAGAAGGGCACATATGCAGCTATCTACCTCGGTGGTATCTCTGGTGGTGAGCAGCCACTCGGCAAGGCAACCAACTACTTCGAGAATTGTACCAACAATGGCAATATCACACTCGAGGATGGTGTAGTTGCAACAGACAATATCCGTATGGGTGGCTGCTTCGGCTGGACCAAGGGTGTATACGACAAGAATATCCGCAACAATGGCGACATCTATTTCGGTGCAAAGCTTTCGGCTAACAAACAGATTCTCTTGGGTGGTGTATACTCCTACAACTCAGGCTCGAACTACCCTGCAACAGGTGGTTACATCAACACAGGCGATATTACCGTAACCGGAGGCTCAGGTGCCTCGACTAATGTTTTCGCCACCGCAATTGGAGGTGTCGTGGGTGCATACTACGGAGAGCTGGCAAATGCTGTGAATGTAGGTAACATCTACTTCTCGGGCGTTGCAAACACCGCAAACTCGAGTGTCGGAGGTATCGTAGGTTTCTCGCAGGGATTGGGTATCATCCACGACTGCAAGGCATACTGCGACATCCAGGCATACATCCCTAAGGAGGATGGTAGCATCGAGACCGCTTATCCGAATGCAGGCTTCATCACCGGCTCGTTGCGCATCCCTGAAGTTCTTGCTAAGGGTGTGAATCTCAAAGCTGTGGTACGCAACTGCCAGTTGGGTGGTACTTGGCTCGATAACTACGATGGTAGCGAGGAGGTATTCACCGGTAAGAAGATCAACAGCAGCAACTTCCACAACTACATCTATGGTGGCGACACCGACTGGACAAATGTAGCTAACTACGATGGTTGCACACTCTTGACATCGAAACCAAAAATTGACTAACAACCCCTAAAAAAGCAACGATATGAAAAAGTATTTAAGACCTGAATTCGAGATTTTCGAGATCGTAGCCGAGAGGGGCTACGGCGATAGCGTCGGACTGCCGGGCTTCGGCACCGATAACGATGAACTTGTCTACTAAGAAAATGCGGGGCGATGAGCCTCGCATTTTCTTGTGGTGGGGGCGCGAGAGGGAATGCAAAATGCAGAATGCAAAATGCAAAATTAAGGGCTAGTAACGGCCGGTAACGGCCGGTAAGGGCGAGTAAGGGCGAGTAAGGGAAAGCAG
>JAZLDJ010000119.1:0-5394 GCA_045614685.1 Alistipes sp.
CAGTCGTGGACCCGCAAGAAGGATAGCCACGACCACGCCGACATCGACGCTGCAATCGCAGCAGAGCACATCTGCTTGGCAGCCACCGAGGTAGGACTCGGTTCGTGCTGGGTGTGCAACTTCCGCCCCGTAATCGTGAGCGAGGTATTAGGCATCGACGGCGAAACGGTCTACCCCGTAGCAATTATCCCTATCGGCTACGCCACCGACACGCCAACCTTGAAGAAGCGCAAAGCCCTCGACGAGATTTTGGAGAGAATCTAAGAAAAAGCGATGAGTTGATGCTCATCGCTTTTTTCTTTTAATTGAGAATTGAAAATTAATTATCAATTTCAAGTTACAACTTGATAAATGCCTGTACGGCGTAGTGGTCTGAGATACACTTCACCTCGCGCTTCTCGCCCTTGACAAATGCAGGAGCCTCGGTGCCAGCTACAGCATACTTGTCGAGGTAGTAGTGGTAGGTGAGGACACCCCAACGGCTAACCTTGGTACCCTTCGATACGAAGAGGTGGTCGATACGGCAGTTGGTGAAGCGACGCGCATTGAAGCCATTGAATGTACCTGTAGGCTCGAAGCGATACTTTGCCAAGTCGTATGAATCCTTGAGCACCTTGCTGTTAGCTAAGTGCTTGTAGCTCTCGCTATTCTGAGTTACGTTGAAGTCGCCCGAGATAACAACCTTTGCGCCACGGCAGTGCTTCTTGACATAGGCTACAATCTGCTTCGATGCCTCGAGGCGAGCCTGCACGCCACGGTGGTCGAAGTGTACATTCATAAAGCAGACCTTCTTACCACTCTCCTTGTGACGGAGCAAAGCCCACGAGCAGATGCGGTTATACTTGGCATCCCAGCCCTTCGACGGCTTCTCAGGGGTTGGCGAAAGCCAGAAGGTACCACCATCGAGCTTCTCGAACTTATCCTTGCGATAGAACACAGGCGAGAACTCACCACGGTCGTCGCCGTGGTCGCGACCTACACCAACGTAGTCGTAGTCGGGCAACATAGCCAACATATCGTCGAGCTGACCCTTGCGTACCTCCTGAGAGCCGAAGATATCGAACGCCTCGAGGTTGATCATATCGCAGAGAATCTTCTTGCGATGATCCCAGCCATTGTACTTTGCATAGTCGCCCTTCTTTGGCAACTCCTGACCTGGCTTAAGCGACTTGCCATTACGGATGTTGAACGATGCAACATTCAACTCTTGAGCCGATGCCGAGAATGCAAAGGCTACTGCTACTAAATATATAAGTATACGTTTCATACAATACTATTTTTTAGATTTCTTCGACTTTGGAGTGGTTTTGAGTGTGATGAACGACTGAACTGGATAGTGGTCGGAAGGGCACTTAATCTCACGATTCTCGCCCTTAATCTCCTTTGGTGCTGCGGTATCCATCTCCTGCTCTACGCCCTTCTTGTTACGATAGTAGTGGTAGGTCAAAGTGCCATAACGGCTAACCTTGATATCGTTTGTAACGAAGATATGGTCGATACGACGAGAGGTGAAGCTGTATGGGTTGAAGCCACTGAATGTGCCATTCGGAGCGAAGCGATACTTTGCAGCCTCGTAGGTGTCGCTCAAGAATCCGCACTTTGCAAATACGTTGTATGGCTCGCTATCCTGCACTACGTTGAAGTCGCCCACAACGATAGCGTTCTCGCCCTTGCACTTCTCCTTCATAAACTTAACTATGAGCTTTGCGCCCTCCATCTTGGCTACAGCACCCTTGTGGTCGAGGTGGGTAGAGAGGAAGTAGAAACGACTCTTGTCGCTCTTGCGCTGGAAGTAGCCCCAAGTGCAGACACGACGGCACAAGCCATCCCATCCCTTCGACACCTTATCGGGAGTCTCCGACAACCAGAATGTTCCGCTAGCGAGCAACTTGAAATCCTTCTTGCGGTAGAATACAGGCGAGTACTCACCCTTCTCCTTACCATCGTCGCGACCTACACCGATGTAGGCATAATCAGGCAATGCTTCGAGCATATCGTCCAACTGCGGTTTCTTCACCTCCTGAGCGCCGAAAAGATCGAACGCCTCGTGGTTAATCATAGCGCAAAGCTGGCCCTTACGCTCGTTCCAACCGTTGTGCTTTTTGTAGTCGCCCTTGGCAAGAAGGCGGACATTGATAGAGCCCACGTTAAGCTCCTCGGCCGATGCATTGAGGGCAAAAAGTGCCATCACTGCACAAAGTAGTAGCTTTTTCATAATTGTATTATTTTTAAGTATTTAGTATTTATATTGTCAAACTTTGGTGCTTGGTCGAAGATGCCAAATACAGCAGAGCCCGAGCCCGACATCGAGGCATACACTGCGCCCGCCTCGTACATCATATTTTTCAGCTCGGAGATGGTGGGATGAGCAGCAAAAATATGAGGTTCGAAGTCGTTCTTCACAACCCTGCGCCACTCTCCTATCGGACACCTCAGCGCATCGGCCAAACGCACTGCAGGTACTGCGGGCTTCACACCAGCATAGGCCTCCTTGGTGGAGACCCCCTCCTCGGGCTTGGCAATGGCTAGATATTTGCCTTGTAAAGGCAGTTCTATTGGCGTCATCTTCTCACCACGACCCGTGCAGAGTTGCGGTGTATTGCGTACAAAGAATGCTGTGTCGCTGCCAATCATAGCGGCTGCTTCGATGAGCCGCACCTCGCTCAAACCGAGTTCGTATAGTTCGTTAAGTGCCAAAATCACAGCCGTAGCGTCACTCGAGCCACCGCCCAAACCTGCACCGAAGGGCACTCGTTTGTCGAGGCAGATGCGAGCCTCGCCCACGCCATAGAGTCGTTGCATCAGGCGTAAGGCCTTCATGCAGAGGTTGCTCTCTACATCGCAGTCTACCACAAGGCCCTTCTGCTCGAAGCTCGAAGCGCACTTAACCCTCTCGACCTCGACAACATCATATAACCCCAAAACGGGAATCATCACCGTTTCGAGGTCGTGAAATCCATCTTCGCGACGACGCAGAATATCGAGTCCGAGATTTATTTTGCAGTTGGCGTGCAGAATCATACCACAAATATATATATATTTTCCGAGATTTAGGCTCTTTTCTCGAAAAAAAGCGTTATCTTCGCGACTATGGAGCAGAAGTTACTCGAAACCCTAAAAAAACATTGGCACTACGACTCGTTCCGCCCTATGCAACGCGAGGCGATGGAGTCGGTATTGTCGGGCCGCGACACGCTGGTGCTGATGCCTACGGGTGGAGGTAAATCGCTCATCTACCAGGTGCCGACAATGGCGAGCGAGGGCGTCTGCATAGTGATTACTCCCCTCATTGCGCTGATGAAGGATCAGGTGGATAATCTGCGTCGACGAGGCATTCCAGCCGTTGCCGTACACTCGGGATTGACCGCGCGACAGATAGACATTGCGCTCGACAACTGCATATATGGCGACGTGAAGTTTCTCTACATAGCACCCGAGCGTATATCGAGCCAAGAGTTTCAGCTTCGCGTGGACAGAATGAAGGTGGCGATACTCGCCGTGGATGAGGCTCACTGCATCTCGCAATGGGGCTACGACTTCCGCCCTGCCTATCTGCGTATCAAGGAGTTACGACGACTTATGCCCGACACTCCCGTATTGGCACTAACCGCCTCGGCAACGCAGCGCGTGGCCAAGGATATTATGGAGCAACTCAACTTCGAGGAGCCCAATATTCTACAATCGTCGTTCGCCCGTCCGAACCTATCGTACAGCGTTCGCGAGACCGAAGATAAGAATCAGCAACTGCTACGTATTGTGGAGAATGTGCCCGGTTGCGGCATAGTCTATATGCGTACCCGAAAGGGCACCGAGGATATAGCCCA
Source organism: Alistipes sp. (assembly GCA_045614685.1). Lineage (GTDB taxonomy): Bacteria > Bacteroidota > Bacteroidia > Bacteroidales > Rikenellaceae > Alistipes. The sequence goes on from JAZLDJ010000119.1 coordinate 3,825, forward strand.
ATTCCTCGTCGAGAAGGGTCACTCGGCATCGTTCTATCACGCAGGATTGCCCAATGCAGAACGTGCCATACGTCAAGACGAATGGGTTGCGGGAAAGACCCGTATAATGGTGGCTACCAACGCTTTTGGTATGGGTATCGACAAAAGCGATGTTCGCTTTGTGGTGCACTACACTATGTGTGACTCGCTCGAGTCGTACTACCAAGAGGCGGGCCGAGCAGGTCGTGACGGCAAGCGCAGTTATGCCGTAATCCTGAAGTCGCCATCCGACGATGAACGCATAACATCGACGCTCGAAAAGGAGTTCTCGCCAATAGAACTTATCCGCTCGACATACCACCAACTATGCTCTTTCCTCGGCGTGGCCATTGGCGACGGAAAAGAGAGTTCGCACATATTCAATATCTACGAATTTTGCCATCATGTCAAGCTGGATGTAACCACCGTGCACAACATCATCAAGATGCTGCAACTAAATGGATATATGACACTTATAGAGGATGGCGACCACCCTGCTCGACTGATGTTTACCGTCACTCGCGACGAGCTCTACAATATGCGACACACCGAGACGGAGGAGACCATTCTACGTGCGATTTTGCGGTGCTATACGGGCGTTTTCAACGAGTTCAGACCTATCGACGAGATGGAGATAGCCTCGTGGGCAAAGTGTTCGCACGAGGAGGTATTTCTCTTCCTGAAGCGTATGTGGCAGACGGGCGCAATACGCTACATTCCAACCAACCACGAGCCGCTCATCTTCCTCGACGAGGAGCGACTGCCTGCACGCGACATCTACATAGCGCCCGAGACCTACTCGCGCCGCAAGGAGCTGATGATTGAGCGCTTCGACCATATGCTACGCTACGCCAACGAGCGCAAGGAGTGCAGAGGACGCGTTATCGAGGAGTACTTCTGCGACAAGATGTCGGAGCCTTGTGGCATCTGCGACAACTGCCTCGACCGCAAGCGCAACGCCAAACACGCTGAAGCGGAGTATGAGCGACAGATTGTGGCACTACTCGCGGCTGAGCCTATGGATGTAAAGAGTCTCGTTGCTAAGATATCGGGCAACCAAGAGACCATACTTGCCTCGCTAGGTCACCTGGTGGAGCAAGGCATTGTATCGGCCGAGGAGATGGTGTTGAAGCTGAAGCAATAGTTGCGCAAAGCATTTTCGTGCACGACACCCTGTCGAAGCCTTAGCGCAAAGTCGCTAAAATCGCCTAAAAATGGGCAAAAACAGCCTATTTCGCAAAAAAGATTTCGCAAAACCGTATTTTTTCAGCAGCAAAAGTTGATTATTCGAAGAATAATCGCTATTTTTGCGCGTGGTATTTAGTAGCGCTAGGGGCGTTAGAGCTATTGGAGGCGCGAAGCAACTATGGCGTCGCCAACCAAGTTGGCTCTGTGACGGCGGAGGCAAAGCCTCCTTTATGGCGGCGCAGTCTACCGGCTGCTTTATGGCGCGCGTCACAACCCTACAAACCCTATTGAGGGCTGAAAGCCCCACGCCAAAAAAAAGAAGGATACACAAAAACTTAAACAAAATAGATTATGGAAGAACAGA
>JAZLDJ010000120.1:0-20026 GCA_045614685.1 Alistipes sp.
GGTCTCACCACTCGCCTCGCCAGCCAAGTTCCAATAGACGTGGTTGGTGAGGTCTACAGGAGTTGTGCCATCACTCTTTGCACGGTAGGTAATCTCGAGGTTGTTCTCGTCGTCGAAGTCCTAGATAGCCTCCACAGTCAATTCGTGTGGGTAGCCCTGATCACCATCCTCCGACACCAACGAGAATACCACGCGGTTGGTCTCCACGCGCGACTCCCACAATTTGTTGGCATAACCCTTTGTACCTCCGTGGAGGTGGTTAGGGCCATTATTTACCTCGAGGCGATACTCCACACCCTCGATCGTCATCTTGCCACCCGCGATGCGATTTGCCACGCGACCTACCGACTTACCACTTGCAGCGCCATCGCCAAAGTAGCTCATAGGATCCTTGTAGCCGAGCACCACATCGTCGACATTGCCGTTGCGGTCGGCATACTTCACCGATACGATAGCTGCACCTACGTTTGTGAGTTGCACCTCGCTGCCGAGAGCATTCTTCAAGGTGTAGATGATTATCGCTTCGCCTTCGGGTGTTACACCCCAAACGTTTTGTTCAATAGTCATAGTAGTTCAGTTTTGAAGTCTTATTCAATCGGTTGAATATTTGCCAAGAGGTAGTCTATACGCTTCAAGCACTCCTCCTTACCGATAAACGATGTTACGTCGTACATACCTGGACCCTTACCTGCGCCAACCAAAGCCAAACGCAAAGCGTTCATAATCTGTCCCATACCATACTCCTTCTCAGTAATCCAAGCGTGAACAATCTTCTCGGTATTCTCCAACGAGAAGTCGTCAATCGATGCCAACACCTCGCGCAACTCTGCCAAACGCGCAGGATTCTCGCCCTTCCAATACTTCTTCAACTGCTTCTCCTCGTACTCGGTTGGAGCGATGAAGAAATATGAGGTCAAATCCCACAAATCGCTAACAAAGGTAGCTCGCTCCTTCATAATAAAGGCCGCCTTACCTGCAATCTCGTCCGACACCTCGATGCCGTGCTCCTTGAGGATTGGCTGATAGATAGCGTTCAACTCCTCGGCCGACTTGCGGTGCATATACTGAGCATTGAACCACTTAGCCTTGTCTGGCTGGAAGCGTGCACCCGCCTTCGATACACGGTCGAGCGAGAATGCATCGATGAGCTCCTGCATAGAGAAAATCTCCTGCTCGGTACCTGGATTCCAACCCAAGAGAGCCAACATATTGATAAATGCATCGGCAAAGTAGCCGTCCTCGCGATAGCCACGCGCTGTCTCGCCAGTTGTTGGCGACACCCAGTGCAATGGGAATACAGGGAAGCCCATCTTGTCGCCATCACGCTTCGACAACTTGCCACCGCCTGTAGGCTTGAGCAAAAGTGGAAGGTGAGCGAACTCAGGTTGAGTATCGGTCCAACCGAATGCCTTGTACAAAAGGTAGTGCAAAGGCAACGATGGCAACCACTCCTCGCCACGAATAACATGCGAAATCTCCATCAAATGGTCATCGACGATATTAGCCAAGTGGTATGTTGGCAACGCATCAACCGACTTGTAGAGCACCTTGTCGTCGAGTGTCGAGGTGTTAACCTCTACATCGCCACGAATCAAGTCGTGCATCTTTACAACCTCGTTCTCTGGCATCTTGAAACGGATAACCCAGATGTCGCCACGAGCGATACGAGCCTCGACCTCCTCCTTCGACAACGAAAGCGATGTCGGAAGGGTAGTGCGTACCTTGAAGTTGTAGGCAAAGGTCTCGCCTCGGCCCTCATACTCCTTACGCAATACATCCAACTCCTCGGCGGTGTCGAATGCGTAGTATGCCCAACCCGCATCAACGAGCTGTGTAGCATACTTCAAATAGAGCTCACGACGCTCGCTCTGACGATATGGTGCGTGAGGACCTCCTACACCAACACCCTCGTCAATCTCGATACCGCACCACTTGAGCGACTCGATAATATAATCCTCGGCACCAGGAACAAAACGCTGCGAATCGGTATCCTCGATACGCAAAATCATCTTGCCTCCGTGGCGACGAGCAAAAAGGTAGTTATACAACGCTGTACGCACACCTCCGATGTGGAGTGGGCCCGTTGGGCTTGGCGCAAAGCGAACTCTAACTTCTCTGTTCATTCGAAAATTAAAAATTAAGAATTAAAAATTAAGAATTCTTTGTTTATCGCTGAAAATCGTTTATGAACGAGGGAATTTTGTGCGAAGCAATGCGATGAAAGCGAAGCATAGTAAGCCTATGTGAGCATTTCAGCGTCAGCAGATTCGTACAAAATTCACCGTTCAGAACAATTTTTACTCCCAGAGGTTGCGTGGATATACACCCTCCTCGATCAACTTCTCGATCTTAGCCACCAACATTGGCTTATCCTCCTTGTAGGTTACGCCAAACCACTGAGCTGTGGTAGAGAGAACCTTCAAGCGAGCATCACCCGAGCCTACGAGCTTATTAACCATCAACGGAATGAAGAACTCAGCCTTGAGGTTGGTCTTGACATCGTCCGATGCAAGGAACTCCTTGAAGCCAGCCTCCGAGTGTGCGAAATAGTCTGGAGTGAAGCCGAAGAAGTTCATCGAAACTGGAGTATTCTCCTCGAGTGCTACATCGTCGCCCAAATCGTGGAATACGATAGTACCCTCTGCATTACGCTCAATCTTGGTGCGCTCTACCATCGAGGTGAGGAAGCGATTCTCGTCTACGGTGCAAACACCACGAGATACGGTACCATTGTCCGACAAGGTCTTGTTTACCTCGTAGCCAATCATTGCATACTCACCCTTTGCGCCATCCAACTGCGAAAGATACTCGCCCATTACGCGATATGCGTCGGTGCCATAGAAATCGTCTGCATTGATAACTGCAAATGGCTCGTGAACAGCACTTGCGCCCTGCATTACTGCGTGGTTTGTACCCCATGGCTTCTCGCGGCCCTCAGGAACCGAGAAACCCTCTGGCAAGTAGTCCAACTCCTGGAATACGAAATCAACCTCGATGCGTCCACCGAAACGCTCAGGCGAGAACATCTCCTTGAACTCCTTCTCGAAAGAGTGGCGAATAACGAATACCACCTTACCAAATCCTGCGCGGATTGCATCGTAAATCGAATAGTCAATAATTGCCTCGTTGTTAGGACCAACTCCGTCCATCTGCTTCAACGAACCGTAGCGCGAGCCCATACCTGCGGCAAGCACCAAAAGTGTAGGTTTTACCATAATCTTTATTGTTTGTTTAGTTGTGTTTTCGATTTTGAGTATAAAATACTCACAAAGATATATATTTTCAACGAAACAAAAAAGAGGAAACCGAAATTTCCTCTTTTTTACTACTATTTCGCTCTTGCCTTAAAGTCGGCAATTACATTTCCGAACAAATCTTTTGCCACAACGTGAATCTCGGCATCGGGATCCATTGGCACATATTGCCATATGTGGTCACCAAGCTTCGGCGTCTGCCAAGCCGCCTTTTTCAGTCGAGCAGCCTCGGGTACCTCGCCCGCCAAGCTACGCTCCAGTGTCGGCCAATACCAATCGCGATATTTCAAATCGTAGAGACGCTTACGCACCTTACCGCCACCACCTGTGCTCTCCGTAAATTTGCAAGTATATGCTCCCCAAATATTCACAAGAATTGCAGGTTTATCATCTGCTGTTGCAGCCTCAGCCTCAGTTTGGTACTTATTCTTTGTACCCGTACGCGAAGTGATTGGATAGTGCCACTTATTCTCACCATTATCGTAGACACGGTAGTGAGCAATACCCTCATTGTCGCCATAAGGCACATAGGTTCTCTTGATTTTGCCATTATTGAACTGATAGTGAGCAATAGCAGCAGGTGTACCCTCACAGTTGTCGAATGTATACCATCCTGTACCCGCACCCGACGGATGTACAAACTGATAGATAGGTTTATCGTTGTACTTTATCTTCTGCGAGCGATCGGCGTGGTGATGACCGATAAGGGTAACCACCTCATAGTCCTTAAAATAGTTTGCCACGCGCTCACCGTCGAGCTGCAAGAATTTTCCTTTGGAATTGAGCAAACCTGCGTGAGCAACATAGATGATACGATCCACCTTGCTTCTATCGAGAGCCGCTATATCGCGCTCGAGCCAACTATGCTGACGCTCACAAAGGCGAATCCAACAGCCCTTTGTAGCTTTCGGATCACGGGTTGAGTGAGCATCCGATGTTATGATAAAGAGGTTATCCACGACAACATAGTGGTCGCGACCTATAGTAAAGGAGTAGTATGCAGGGCCAAGATCGCGATTGAAGTCGGCGCGCGATTGGTAGACAGTCTCCTCGGTGAAATAGGTACCCTTCACAGCAGGGCGATTATGGTCGTGATTGCCCATTGAGTTGAATATAGGAGCATCCACCTTCGTATCATCCATATAATTCTTAAACGAATAACCACCCGTACGGCCCTTGTAGCCCGGACGAGTTCCCGGATGAGTCATATCGCCAAGCGAGATGACATATACAGGCTCCTTTGTAGCCTTCACACACTCATCCAAAGTCTTCACCAACGATGCACGATATTTATCTGCATCCTCCTTGTGATTCCATTTGAAACGACCATTTGCAACGTGAACATCAGCAATAGCAAAAATCGAGTAGGAACTCTGATTAACCTCCTTCAGCTTGAAGTGGAATGATTGTTTCCTCAACTCTGGATTCACTCGCTTGTAGAATTGAGGAGCATTACCAACTCGTTCCACCTCATATCCCGAAGGGATTGAGATGTAAACAAATTGACAATGAGGATCTTTAACCTTAGTAGGAAGCGAATATGCACCTTTCGCATCGGTCTTTGTCATATTCACTCCGTCGGTAACAACAACGCCTGCAACACCTTTGCCATTGCAAGTTACAGTTCCTGTAACGCTCTTTTTGGCGGCAGTAGCTGATGGTATGCCAAAGCACACCATCAACGCTACAACTAAAATTGAACGAAGTATCTTCATACTCTATATTACTTTATTACTTTGCGTGAGCCTCGAATTCAGCCACAACATTACCCATTGCATCCTTGGCAACAACCTTGATTGTTGCATCTGCGTCAGCAGGGATATATCTCCAGATATGGTAGCTACGCTTAGGGGTCTGCCAACCCGCCTTATAGAGTCGCTGACCCTCAGGAAGCTCTCCTGCAGCACTCTTTGCAAAGGCATCCCAATACCAATCGCGGAAGGTCAAATCGTAGCAACGCTTCACCACTTTACCCTTACCGCCTGTGCTCTCGGTGAATTTACAAGTGTATGCACCCCAAACATTTACAAGAATTGCAGGTTTATCCTCCGGGGTAATCTCAGCCTCCTCGGTAGCACGCTTCTGCTTCGTGCCCGTACGCTCGGTAATAGGATATGCCCACTTGTGGTTGCGATTGTCGTATACACGATACTTCTGACCCTTATTTGTTCCGTAAGGCACACAAGTTCGAGTAAACTTGCCATCCTTGAAGGTGTAGTCCACGATACTTGCAGGTGAACCCTCACAGTTATCATAGGTATACCACGCAGTACCCGCACCCGAAGTGTGGTAGAACTGATAGAGAGGCTTACCATTCCAATTCTTCTTGATTGAGTGATCGGAGTGGTGGTGACCGATAAGAGCGAGAATTTCGTAACCCTTGAAGTTGTCGAGCACCTTCTCCAAATCCATCTGCATCTTCTTACCCGCATAGCCAAAGAGTCCGCAGTGTGCTACAATAACAACACGGTCAACATCCTCCTTTTTAACTGCAGCCATATCTTGAGCAAGCCAGTTGTGCTGATACTTATCGAGTTTATACCAATAGCCCTTAGTGGCATTAGGATCGGTTGTCGGGCCAGAATCCTTGGTAATTACGAAAGTATTATCGAAAACCACATAGTGCTCACGACCAATATTGAACGAGTAGTACTCAGGGCCGGCCTCACGATTGTAATCTACACGAGAGAGATATACGGTCTCGTCGTCGAACATCTCGCCCTTTGGTGCGTGGTTGTGGTCGTGATTTCCCATAGTATTGAATACTGGAATATCGACCTTGGTATCCTCCAAGTAGTTCTTGAACGAATAACCAGTCTCACGACCCTTCCATCCTGGACGAGTACTTGTCTGGGTCATATCGCCCAATGTCACCATATAGACTGGATGATTACACTGCGAAGCATACTTCTGTATTGCAGGCACGACAACCTCCTTATACTTTGTTGTACCTCGGTGATCTGCTCTTTTACTATAGACATCGGTCAAGTGCGGGTCACCTAATGCCAATACGGTATAGACGCTCTGATCCACCTTCTTGAGCTTGAAATCGAAGGTCTGCTTCTTTGCCTTCGGATTCAATCGACGGAAGAATTGCGGAGCATTGCCCACACGCTCAACCTCGTAGCCCGAAGGTATCGAAATATGAACGAATTGGCAGTGTGGATCCTTGACATTGGTAGGCAAAACATAGGCTCCTTTCGCATCTGTTTTTGTCAAATTAATACCATCGGTAACTACCACACCTGCAACGCCTTGACCATCACAAGTTACAGTACCGCTTACACTCTTTTTCGCAGCAGATGCAGATAGCGTGCATACGCACAACATCAACGCCGCGACGATAATGTTTTTTACTCTCATAATTTTACAGTTTATTTGTTAGTTATTGTGTTTTCAGCATTGATATATCCTTTATACCTATCCCAGTTTTTGGCACTCTTGTAGGCCTCGACCGATTCTGCAGGGACATATATTTTACAACCGATAGGCTCATCACCCTCTGAGTCGTAATTATCAAAAACAGCCGTGCCTAATGTCGGCGGAGTAACAGACTTGCAATAGACCTCTTTAAGGCTTTCGCAGTAGTAGAATGCACAATCGCCAATCTTTTTTACCGACGACGGAATGGTCACACTGCGAAGAGATAGACTCTCATAGAAGGCATCGTGCTCGATAGTGGAAATTCCATCTGGAATCACATACGAGGTACAACCTTTTGGAGCAAACTGAACTAGCACATTATTAATAACAAGGCATCGCTCATCAGCAGTCGCAAACTTACCAGCGATACGCTTCAAGCCACTGCAACCACAAAATGCAGAGTCGCCGATTGTTGCAACACTCTGCGGAATAACCACCTCCTGCAACTGATTGCAATAGGCAAAAGCCATATCCCCTATCGCCTTCACTCGCTTAGGAATGCCCGCCTCGAGAAGGTAGGAACAACCCGAAAACACCCAGTCTCCAATCGTAGTGACACTCTCGGGCAAAACCACACGTTTAAGAGCCTCATTACCATAGAATGCCTCACCCCCTATTGAGGTGAGTGTAGCGTCGAATTTAATAACGCCTTCGCCATTCGAATATGTATTCGATACAATATTGGCATTGAACGGATTATCGACATTTATCTCAACCTCTTTTCCATCTGTTGTTTCATACACAATCTGCATCCACTCATCGCGCTTTTCGAATTGTCTTACAGTAAGCGTAGCCGACAACTGCGCTGCACTCGACTCAATCGACACAACGCCCTCTCGCGAAGCATTCTCCGCATTACTCTCGAACGACAAGTGCAGAGCTGCATTTCCCGCCTCGCCCGACGGAGTCTCTACAACAATCCAATCGCAATCTGTCGTTGCTACCCAATCGTGAGTAGACTTCACCTCCACCTCATACGACGCAGTATCAAACCAAACATCAATAGAATTCTCCACAACATCAAGCTTTGGAGTTACCGTAGTCGAATGGTTCTCGCATCCTGCAAAAACCAACATCGCCACAGCGAATAGGAATAATCTAGAAATATATCTCATCATACACTAAATTAAACTATGCCACAAATATACAAAATTTATTGTAATTGTTCACTCTGAGCCTTGAAAATATCATCTCAAATTCGCACTCTTGCAGGAGATTAGCAGCAATCGTAAAATTTCTTTAGAAATTCGAGCAACAATCTCGAAAATTATCCCTATCTTTACCGAGTTAAACAGACTTATTTACAAAATGGGATTTTTCAAGAAGATAAATACTTGGTTTGGCAGTCTTGTTCGCAAGCGTCACATCGTGCTCCTCGATAAAGAGGAGGAGCGTTGGCGTGCCGACATCTCGCCACTGACTTTTGGAGCAATAGGCGTAGCTATTGGAACGATATTTTTCGGAGTGATTCTACTACTTGTTGCATACACCCCACTCCTCGATTTGCTACCTGGCTATCGCACAAACGCCAGCCGCTCGCGCGAGGAGCTCATACGCAGCATCGTTCGCATCGACTCGCTTGAGCGCAAGATGAACGACATGCTTACCTACAACGAAAACCGCATTCTCGTTGTAGGCGGCAAGACCCCTGTAGCTCAATCGGTAAAGAACGACTCGCTACACCGCTCGAAAAGCTTTGTTGCACCATCTCGAGAGGACTCGCTTCTCCGCCAAAAGATGGAAAAGGACGATAGGTATCGTCTAAATAAGACCAATCCAGATCCATCACTAAAAGGTATGCTCAATGCAGTATCACCTATGTACGGACTTATATCGGAGCGCTTCACCTCGAACGAGCAATTTGGCGTATGCGTAAACGGAGCAAAAGGCGCTCAGATACTCGCTATAGCAGAGGGCACAGTCATCGCTAGCGAATGGAACCCTTCGACAGGATATAGCATCGTCATACAACACAAGAATAACTTCCTTTCATTGTATCGCAATCTGTCGGGTGTGCTCATCTCGAAGGGTGCACAAGTAAAAAGCGCACAGGCAATAGGTTATGCCGGAAGCGACAATAACAAAGAGCTATCGAAGCTCGAATTCGAACTTTGGCGCAATGGCAAGGCTATAAACCCCGAACTATACATTCTATTCTAACCAAATGACAAAACAAAGAATCTCAATACTCGGCTCGACAGGCTCGATAGGAGTACAGACGCTCGACATCGTGCGCGAAAACCCCGACCGCTTCGAGGTTTCGTCGCTCACCGCTCATCGCAACTGGCAAAAGCTTGCCGAGCAAGCTATTGCTTTCGATGTAGACTCGGTTGTTATCGGCGACGAGCAATTCTACAAGCCACTCAGCGAAGCCTTGGCAAACTATCATATCAAAGTTTTTGCAGGCGACGACTCTATCGCAGCCGTAGCCTCGGCTTCGAACTGCGATATGGTAATCAACGCATTGGTAGGTTATGCTGGATTGATACCTACGGCTCGTGCCATCAAGGCTCACAAGCGCATAGCACTCGCCAACAAGGAGACCTTGGTAGTGGGCGGTGCCACCATTATGCCTATGGCAATAGCGAACAAGGCACCGATTCTACCTATCGACTCGGAGCATTCCGCCATATTTCAGTGCCTCATAGGCGAGCACTCACCTCTGCGACGACTCATCATCACTTGCAGCGGCGGTGCCTTGCGAAATACGCCAAAGGAGGAGCTCGCAAACATCACTGCCGAGCAGGCATTGAGACACCCTCGTTGGGATATGGGAGCTAAAATCACCATCGACTCGGCAACTCTTGTAAACAAGGGCTTCGAGGTCATAGAAGCACATTGGCTCTTTGGCACCCCTGCCGAGAAGATAGACGTGGTAATTCATCCCGAGTCTATTATCCACTCGATGGTAGAGTTCGAGGATGGCTCGATAAAGGCACAAATGGGCGAGCCCGACATGAGAACTCCTATTAGCCTTGCAATGATGTATCCCGAGCGTGCCGTACGCGACACCAAGCCATTCGACTTCACCAAGAATGCTTCGATAACATTCCAAGAGGTCGACCACGAACGATTCCCTGCGTTGGGCATCGCCTACGACTGTTTGCGACGCGGAGGTTCGGCTGCAGCCACAATGAATGGTGCAAACGAAGTGGCCGTGGCGGCATTTTTGGCTGGCAAGTGCCGCTATACAGACATTGTAGCCACAATAGATCACGCACTAACCAAGGCGCAGTTCGTTTCCGCACCATCGCTTTCGGACTATGCCGAGATTGATGCCGAGTCACGACGATTGGCAAACGAGTTTTTGAAGCTATAAGACGAGACGATAATGGATATTCAGCAGAGACGTAAACTCATATTCAAGAGCACATACTACCTTACCACGCTCATATGCTTGGGTTTGTTGGTATGGGCTATAGTCTACGCCTTTAAGAATCTGAATATTCCATCCATTCTCGCTTTAGTAATATGCATCCTCGTAGCAATATATTTAGTCTATGCAATAAAGGCGTCACGCGAGAGATGGGGATTCGAAAAGTTCGTAACCCACACCCTTGCGTTGCAACTAGCTCCGCTATGCGTTGCACTGCTTGCTTTAAACCTTATTCCCGAGCAAAGCGCCACAGCACCTGCGCTCAATGATATCGCCGAGGAGGAGGAGATTGTGCTAGGGCCATACAAACCGCTAACAGGTAGGCCAAGGGACTTCGAGTGCTCTTTCAACGACTTGCAAGACAAGCAAAAGGAGGCTGCGCTAAAGAACGGTCTCGCTCCATTCGAGTCACGAGCTGTAATCGAGGCCAACTATAATAGGCTCCACAAGGAGGGCAAGTTGGTACATATCAAAAGCAACTCCAAATATATAGTTCGTGACTTGACCTACTCCTCGCCATATGTAGTGCCTAAAGTTGCAAAGTTGCTCAACGATATTGCACTAGCCTTCATACAAAAGACGCAGTCTAGGAGCCGCTTTATTGTAACAAGTGTATTGCGTACCGAAGAGGATATAGAGAAGTTGCGAGAGGTAAACGGAAATGCATCGTCCAACTCGTGCCACTGCAACGCCACCACCATCGACATCTCGTATGCGAGTTTCGAGCAAGACGAGGAGCGTCCACGCGACCTCTACGAACTACGATTGGCGTTGGCGCAGGTATTGCACCAACTACGCAAGGAGGAGCGATGCTATGTCAAGATCGAACGCAAACAATTCTGCTACCACATAACAGTGAGATAATAAATACGTTAGATAAAAGAGAACAAAAAAAAACATATTACAACATGGAAATTTCAGAGATTTTAATCAAGGTTCTACAATTCTTCATGAGCCTTACCCTATTGGTTGCCATTCACGAATTCGGACACTTCATCGTGGCACGACTCTTCAAGATTCGTGTCGAGAAGTTCTACATTTTCTTCGATTGGGGATTCTCGCTTTGGAAGAAGAAGTGGGGCGAGACTGAGTATGGCGTGGGATGGCTTCCTCTTGGTGGTTACTGCAAGATTGCAGGTATGGTAGACGAGAGCATGGATAAGGAGCAGTTGGCATCGGAGCCACAGCCTTGGGAGTATCGCGCAAAGCCTGCTTGGCAGCGCTTCTTGGTACTCGTTGCCGGTGTTACAATGAATGTTATTTTGGCATTCTTCATCTACTGCGGCATCTCGTTCGCCTATGGCACACAGTACATCGACAACAAGGATGTAGTCTACGGCTATGAGTTCAGCCAAAGTGCCGAGCAGTTGGGTTTTCAAGATGGCGACCGCATAGTAACAATTGGCGGAGAGAAGATTTCGAACATCAACTCTATCGCTTCGAAATTGCTCCTTGCAGACGAGAATTGCGAGATTGTGGTTATTCGCGACGAGAAGGAGCACAAGTTCGCTCTCAACAACGATGTTTTAAACACAATGCGCGACAACGGCACCTTCGAGAAGGAGCAACTCTACGTTCCTCTCATTCCATTTGTTGTAGATAGCGTTGTATCGCCTACAGCAAGCAGAGCCGATCTGCGAAAAGGCGACCGCATCATCGGTCTTGGCGAGGAGAGCCTCCCTTATTTCAACCACTATGCAGGGCGTCTTGCAAATCTAAAGGACTCTACCGCTATGCTTCATGTATTGCGCGGTAGCGACACATTATCGTTGAGCGTGCCTGTAAACGGTCAGGGTCAGTTGGGCGTTATTGCAGCTAACCCTATAAACATCCACGTCGAGGAGTATGGATTCTTCGAGTCAATCCCCGCAGGAGCGCGCCTAACAGTCAATACCATCAAGAGTTATTGGCATCAGCTAACACTCATCGTAAATCCAGATAATGGACTCTATAAGCAGGTTGGTGGTTTCATCTCGATAGGCAACGTATTCCCTAGCGAGTGGAATTGGTATCAATTCTGGATGATGACAGCATTTCTCTCTATCATCCTTGCCGTGATGAATATCATTCCTATTCCGGGACTCGATGGAGGACATATGCTCTTCACCCTCTGGGAGATGATTACTGGCCGTCAGGTTAGCGAGAAGGTCTTGACCATTGCTCAATATATTGGTATGGCATTAATCCTTGCCCTGCTTATTTTCGCCAACGGAAACGACATCTTCAAACTATTCAACTAGTATGGCTGAAGCAAAAAAGGCATACGTTTGTCGCGAATGTGGCTACGACGCTCCGAAGTGGCTCGGAAAGTGCCCTTCGTGCGGTGCGTGGAATACGTTCGACGAGTTGGTTGTAGCCAAGAAGGGCTCTTCAGTGGCCGCAGCGGTAACATCATCGGCCATTCCAAAGGCCAAGCCGCAACGCGTGCGCGACATCGAGGTAGGCACAACCAAACGCATTGACGTAGGTCAAAGCGAGGTAAATCGCGTATTGGGCGGAGGTTTAGTTCCCGGCTCGATAATTCTTGTTGGTGGCGAGCCCGGCATAGGTAAATCGACTCTCGCTCTGCAACTCGCCTTGGCAGATAACGGCTTGCGTACACTTTATGTTTCGGGCGAGGAGTCGGCCGAGCAGATTAAGATGCGCGCCGAGCGTTTGGGCGTTCACAACGAGGAGTGTATCATCTACACCGAGACCTTGCTCGAGAATATCATTGCACAATGCGAGGCCATCAAGCCCGATATGGTTGTGGTGGACTCCATTCAGACCATCTACACCGATTTGGTCGACGCCTCGGCGGGTAGCGTATCGCAGATTCGCGAGTGCGCCTCTACCCTACTCAAGTACGCCAAGGGCAGTGGTACACCTGTATTTATAATAGGTCATATAACCAAGGAAGGTACCATCGCTGGCCCAAAGGTGTTGGAGCATATCGTAGATGTTGTATTGCAGTTCGAAGGCGACGGAAACAACACCTACCGCATTCTGCGAGGTATCAAGAACCGTTTCGGCGCAACGTTCGAGATTGGCGTATTCGAGATGCTCGAGAAGGGTTTACGCTCGGTTGAGAATCCGTCAGAGGTGCTCCTATCACACTACGACGAGCCATTGTCGGGCATTGCAGTAGCTGCTACGGTGGATGGCATTCGCCCATACCTATTGGAGGTGCAAGCTTTGGTTAGCCAAGCGGCATATGGCACTCCGCAGCGCAATGCTACGGGCTACGACTCGCGCCGTATGAATATGTTGTTGGCAATTTTGGAGAAGCGTGTGGGCCTGAAGATGTTCCAGAAGGATGTATTCCTCAATTTCGCAGGAGGCTTCAAGGTTTCGGATACGGGTCTCGACTTGGCTGTTGTTGCAGCGGTCTTATCATCCTACTTTGACCGCCCTATAAACGAGAGTATCGCTCTTGCTGGCGAGATTGGCCTTTCGGGCGAGGTACGCCCCGCACCACGCACCGAGCAACGCATCAGCGAGGCAGCACGCTTGGGCTTCAAGAAGATTATCGTCTCGGGCTACGCTTCGCTCCCTACCAAGAAGATTAAAGGCATAGAGGTTGCCCGCATCAACACCGTCGGCGAACTCGCCCGACACCTCTTCGCTGGACAGAATTACGAATAACAAATACTCTACCTTATAATAAAACAAATCGCCGAGTTGCCTCGGCGATTTCTCTTATTTCATACACTCGTTTAACACGTGGGCTAAGCGATAGGCGGCGCGATGATACTGCTGAATTGTCAGTTTGCGGTGTTTCAGCAAGAAGTCACGTGTGAGTTTATCGTTTGGCTTTATCCAGTCGTAGATCACACGGCAATCCCTCGCAGTTTCGAGCGCCCAATCATCAACCGAGCCCTCGCAGATTTTCTTTTGCTTCTTCGGCGAGAGGTTGTCGAGCTTTACGCGGAACTTCTCGTAATCCTCATTGAACTGCGGGTAGAGTTCAAGAATCGAAAGGCCATCCCAAACCTTATGATTGGTGCTTGGCGCACCCTCATACTCTATCGGGAAGAGATCCCAACGATATTTTACGCCCGGCTTACGGAAGCAATCAGGGAACTCGGTATAGTAGATATGGCAAGGACAATGCATATCCTCCATCATATGAATCACACACTTGAGGTTCACCATAACAGCCGAATCGGTAAGGTTGCGGTGATTCTTCAAGCTCTCGATGCAGACCTTCAGATTTGGCAACAAATCGCCATCGTTATTATAGGCACGCTCGTTGCTCAATTCCAAATTCTTATCTACCGTAATCATATGCCACGCGAGCGTATGCGCCCACGGCATATGATATTGGTGCTGCGGGTGCTTCTTGTTGCGAACAGGTTTACGAATCTGATCCATCCAGCGGCAATGATCCATCATCGGCGAACCGAGATACTTCTCGACCTTCTCCTTCACTCCTGGCTCGAGATGCTTCTCGGCCGTATAGGTGATAAAGTTGTGAGCCCAACCACCCCAAGCCAATGCACTCTGCGCCGACAACACAAGGGCCGCCAAGAGCAAATAGTGATATATCTTTCTCATATTCAATCTATTTGAAGCACTCGTTTAGGATGTGTGCCAAGCGATACGAGGCACGCAAGCACTGCTGCTTCGAGAGTTTCTGATGTTCAAGGAGGAAGTCGCGATCGAGCTTACAATTAGGCTCAAGGATATCATAAATATAACGACAATCCTTTGCATTCTGCAACACCCACTCCTCGATTGTACCCTTACACATCTTCGCACGCTTCTTTGGCGACATAGTATCGAGTGCTACACGGAACTTCTCGTAGCTCGCGCCATACTCGGGCCAAATCTGACGAATCGAGAGTCCATCCCACACACGGTGCGAGGTAGTCTTCTTACCATTGTAGTATACGCGCATCTGGTCGTGGCGACGCACCTTCTTACCCTCTGGAGTAGTGTGCGAGAAGCAATCGTCAAACTCGGTGTAGAAAATGTGACAAGGACAGTGCATATCGCCCACCATATGAACAATACACTTAATGTTAATCATCACAGCCGAGTCGGTGAGGTTGCGATAGTTCTTGAGATTCTCTACGCAGTTAACGAGATTTGGGTAGAGGTTACCATCACCCTTTGGCGAACGCTTGTCGCTGATGGCAAACTTCTTCTTGCCAACGCGGTCTACGGTACACATGTGCCACCACGAAGTCTGCTCCCAACCTGGGATGTGCTTCTTCTTCCAAACTGGCACCTGATCCATCCACGATGCGTGGTTGTAGATAGGTGATCCGAGATACTTCTCGGTAGCCGCCTTAGCCTCTGGTGTGAGGTGCGACTCAGCGATTGTAGCAATAAGTTTATGCGCCCAACCGCCCCAAGCAAAACTCTCCTGAACAGTGAAGAGAGATGCTGCAACTAGAATCAAAATAAATTTTCTCATAATCAATTGTTTATAATCGTTTATTTAAAGCATTCATTAAGTATGTGAGCGAGGCGACATCCAGCCTTCAAACACTGCTTCTGAGTATTCTTGCTATACGACAAAATAAAGTCGCGATCGAGATGGTCTCCTGCCTTTACATTATTGTAAACTGGGCGGCAATTCTTTGCCGAATCGTGCACCCAATCGTCGATATCACCCTTGCACGCCTTTGCCTTCTGCTTGACCGAAGCCTTACCAAATTTCTCGGCATAGAACTTATAGTCCTTACTGTGCTCGGGATAGATTTGAGCAATACCTACACCATCCCAAAACGAGTGGTAGGTCATCTTCTTGTCGTTGAAATAGACCGAGATTCTATCACGTGCAGGCGTACGCTTGCCATTGGCATCCTTCTCGCCACGGAAGCAATCTGGGAACTCCAAATAATATATGTGTGTAGGACAGTGCATATCGCCAACCATATGGACAACACATTTGAGATTGACCACCACCGCCGAATCGGTAAGATTGCGATAGTTCTTCAAATTCTCGACACACTCCTTAAGACCTGAAACCAACTTTCCGCTACCTTTAGGCGTGGTTTGCGAACTTGTATGATAGCGCTCATCCACCACCAAGGTGTGCCACACCGATGTCTGCTCCCAACCAGGAATATGACCTTTACGCTTCTTGGTCCACGATGCGGTACGATCCATCCACAGTGCCACGTCAGGAAGTGACGCATTGAGGTACTTCTGCGTTGCGGCTTTCGCCTCGGGAGTGAGATTCTGCTCGGCTATCGCAGCTATTGCGCGATGACCCAATGATCCCCAAGCCGAAGCCTCGTGTATACAAAACATCGAAATAAAGGCAAGTACTAGAATTGACTTTTTCATAAAAGTGCAGTATAGTTTAGAGTTTTCTAACTTACAAAGTTACAACTTTTACCACAATTTGCAAAACTAACAACCAAAATAGTTTCAATCGGACAAATTTGTGTCGAAAACAGAACAAACCTGCCAACTTATTTTTTATTTATAAATAAAAGCACTATATTTGCACCGTTGTTTGAGGCACACACAAAACGTTACATTATGCAGACATTAATGGTGCTGCCCGTATAACCATTGGTCGTTCGGCCGATGACAAATCGCAAAATTTATATTTATGGAAGATTTGATTGCTATCCAAGGCAAGAGTATTGCCGAGTTGCGCGAGATTGCAAAGGCACTTGGCATTAAAGACGAAAAATTATCGAAGAAAGAGCTCATCGCCCGCATATCTGCTATCGGAGCAAATGATGATGCAACCGACAACTCCGCAAAGGAGGCTACCGCAGAGGTCGCAGCAACGCCTGCTCCTCAGAAGCGCAAGCGTGCTCGACTTGGCTCGGTAAAGGTCGAGGCCGTAAAGAAGGTTGCCGAAGAGGTGAAAGCTGAGGCTACAGTTGAGACCCCGAACGTTTCGGAAGTTCCTACCCCACAACCTGAAGAGGTTAAGAACGAACCTACCCCACAGCCAAAGAAGCGCGGGCGCAAGCCAAAGAATAGTGTCGCAGAGGCAGACACATCTATTGAGGCCACCGCAGTCGAAGATAAGGTGGAGGTCGCAGACAAGCCTATCACAAAAGACGACTTCACCGCAGAGGTCTATGGCGAGGGTGTTTTGGAGATCATCCCCGACGGATATGGATTCCTTCGCTCGGCCGACTACAACTACCTCAATTCACCAGACGACATCTACGTTTCACCATCACAGATAAAGCACTTCGGACTCAAAGGCGGTGACACTGTTACCGGAATTATCCGACCTCCAAAGGAGGGTGAGAAATATTTCCCACTCGTACGCGTCCTCAAGATTAACGGTCTCGAGCCCGACCTTGTTCGCGACCGCGTTCAGTTCGAGTATCTTACACCTCTCTTCCCAAGCGAGAAGTTTAGCCTTACTGGCGCAGGTCACAACTCTATGACAAATCGCATCGTAGACCTCTTCTCTCCTATCGGTAAGGGTCAGCGTGCACTTATCGTGGCTCAGCCAAAGACTGGTAAGACAATGATTCTGCAAAGTCTTGCCAACGCCATTGCCGACAATCACCCCGAGGTATATATGATTGTATTGCTCATCGACGAGCGCCCTGAGGAGGTTACCGAGATGGCTCGCCACGTCAAAGCAGAGGTTGTATCTTCGACCTTTGGCGAGCAGGCATCACGCCATGTAAAGGTTGCCGAGATGGTTTTGGAGAAGGCAAAGCGTATGGTAGAGTGCGGACACGACGTTGTTATTCTTTTGGACTCAATCACCCGCTTAGCACGTGCATACAACTCTGTGCAGCCAGCTTCGGGTAAGGTATTGTCGGGTGGTGTCGATGCAAATGCATTGCACAAACCTAAGCGTTTCTTCGGGGCAGCACGAAACACCGAGGAGAAGGGTTCGCTCACCATTATTGCAACTGCCCTCATCGAGACTGGTTCGAAGATGGACGAGGTTATCTTCGAGGAGTTCAAGGGTACGGGTAATATGGAGTTGCAGCTCGACCGTCGCATAGCCAACAAGCGCATCTACCCTGCTGTGGATGTCGTTGCATCGAGCACACGTCGCGAGGATTTGCTCCTCTCGCGCGAGGTTATGCAGCGCACTTGGATACTCCGCAAATACCTTTCGGATATGACCCCTGTGGAGGCAATGGAGTTCCTCGAGAAGCAGATGACGCCCACTCGCTCGAACGAAGAGTTCTTAGCAACAATGAATCAATAAACAATGAAGAGACTTTTAATCACAATCATAGCCATTTCCGCTACCCTACCATCGTTTGGTTGGGGACAGAAGGGTCACGACGTGGTGGCTTATATCGCCGAGTGCAACCTCTCGCCTGAGGTCTACCAGAAGGTCGTAAAGAAGTTGGATAACCACTCGTTGGTTTACTACGCTAATTGGCTCGACAATGCGAGTCACACCGACCAATATCGCTACACCAAGACCTGGCACTATGCCAATGTAGACGAGGGATTCACCTACGAAACAATGGCAAAAAACGAGAAAGGCGACGTGGTAACTGCTATTAATGGCACCATTGCCGAGATAAAGAGCGGAAAACTCTCGCCCGAGCAGGAGAGCGCACGTTTGAAGATGTTGATTCACCTCGTGGGCGACATCCACTGCCCCATGCACGCAGGTCACTTGAGCGACCGTGGTGGCAATGAGGTAATAGTGAAATTCTTCAATCGCGACACCAAATTACACAAACTTTGGGACACCGAGTTGGTAGAGGCTGCCCACAAATGGAGCTACACCGAGTGGGAGCAGCAGCTCAACCGCTACTGCAGCGCCGAGCGCAAAGCCGAGTTGGCAAAAGGCGAAGCCAAAGATTGGCTCGACGGAAGCCACGCCATAGCGACTGAGATATACAAGGTTTCGCCCGAAAAAGGCAGACTCTCGTATGACTACATAACCTACTACGCACCCGTAATCGAGAAGCAGTTACTCTCGGGCGGTTTGCGATTGGCTAAGGTGCTGAACGAGCTTTACGATTAGGGGCGTTAGAGAAATTAGAGAAATTAGAGAAATTAGAGAAATTAGAGAAAAATTAAAAATAACCCTAAATCGGAGGTGATTGAGGAAATTTTGTGCGTTACGCAGTGGCGGAAAACGCAGCATAGTAAACCTATGTGAGTATTTGCGGCGCAAGTAAGGTGCAAAATTTACCAATCAGAACGATTTTCAAACAAAGAGGTAGAAACTTATGGCATTACAATGTGGTATCGTAGGTTTGCCAAACGTGGGCAAATCAACACTTTTTAACTGTTTGTCGAACGCAAAGGCGCAGTCGGCAAACTTTCCTTTCTGTACTATCGAGCCGAATGTCGGCATCATCACTGTACCCGACGAGCGACTCATCAAATTGGCAGAGATTGACAACCCAAAGCGAGTTATCCCAACAACCATCGAGATTGTAGATATTGCAGGTCTCGTAAAGGGTGCTTCGCGTGGTGAAGGTCTTGGAAATAAGTTCCTTGCAAACATCCGTAACACCAACGCTATTATCCACGTCTTGCGCTGCTTCGACAACGATAACATCACCCACGTAGACGGCTCAATCGACCCCGTTCGCGACAAGGGCATTATCGACACAGAGTTGCAGTTGAAGGACCTCGAAACCGTCGAGAACCGCATTGCAAAGGTAGCGAAGCAGGCACAGACTGGTGGCGACAAATTGGCAAAGCGTCAGTACGATATTTTGGTGCGCTACAAGGAGGTTTTGGAGCAGGGTTTGTGCGCTCGCACACTCGAGCTCGACAAGGAGGAGCGCAAAGCAGTTAGCGACCTTAACCTCTTGACCGACAAGCCAGTACTCTATGTTTGCAACGTAGACGAGGCGAGCGCCGTAACAGGCAATGCTCACACCGAGGCGGTAAAGGCAGCAATCGCCGACGAGAAGGCCGAGATGCTTATCGTAGCAGCGGCTACCGAGGCCGATATTGCCGAGTTGGAGACCTACGAGGAGCGTCAGATGTTCTTGGAGGATATGGGCCTCGAGGAGTCGGGAGTAAACCGTTTGATTAAGGCGGCTTACCGCTTGCTCAACCTCGAGAC
>JAZLDJ010000121.1:0-44451 GCA_045614685.1 Alistipes sp.
GACTTTACACGATACTCGAAGTCGGTTGCATCAAGTATATATACATAGTAGCTCGCTCCACCCGGTGCCACACGCAATACGAGGTGACCGTCATAGCCTCCCATCTTTGCGTAGGTGTCAGGATTCTCGGCAAGAGCCTCCGGGTGGGCATTTGTGGTGAAGACCTCCGACTTGATAATAGAGAATATCTTATTTTCCAATAAGTCGATGTCTGGCTGCTTCTTGTAGAAGTTCTGGTTGAGAATCACCTCAGGGAACATATATGCCTCCATCTGACCGCCATAACCATTGCTACTGAGGTGGTGACCACCCTTTATAGCGTCGAGCTTATGGCCATCGGCAACATCGCGGAAGTAGTATGCCATACGGTTCTGCGGAGCACTTGTGATATCGCCTGCAGTAACGTAGTCGAAGTCGCCATATCGTAGGTAGAAACCGCACGATGATGGGTTACCCGCGTCGCTCTTCGAGCCATTCCTTTTTGGTGTGGTCTCGCCACTTTTGATATAGTAGCCATAGCCATTTTCGCAGATGTTCATTGTGTAGAAGTTGCTATACTTCTCCTTGTTGTAGAGCAGCTTAATCTGCTCCTTGCCGGCTGTGAAACGAGCACCCTGCAATACGCCATTCTCCTCGCCCCACTTGATAAGTGTCTTCCACTCCTCGAGGAACCAAGTGTGGTCGATAGGGGCAGTCTTGCTCTCGCCCTCAGGCAAGTAGTTAGGGTATGCGCGGTCGAGGATGTTCTTGAACGGAATCTGGTCGTAGAGAGCCATAGCTCCGATTTTTCGGTAGCCGATAGGGTTTCTCTCGGCTTGGATGCCAGGGTCGCCAAAGTGGTCGTTGTGGAAGTGCGAAATCTGGCAATAGTCAATCCACGTCTTACCCTCTGGCAAGTAGTTCTTGATGTAACGCGCATAGGTGGTCGTAGGACGAACATCGGTGCTTGGAAGCTGAGCGACTGGGAAATCTCCCATAGTAGGAGGAATCTCGCCAACATCTACAACCACAGTTGTTCCGTCAGGCAAAATGAGGAACGAACACTCGCCACGTGCGGTGTTAATCATATGGATATCGAGGTAGCCCTCCTCCCAAAGTGGAAGCATCTTGCCCACCTCGACATTGCTTGCGCTGTCGGCCTTGTAGGTTACGGTATTTGAGAACTCGCGCACGACACCTGCTCTAATTGGCTTTGCGCTTGTAGCTCTAATCTCCTTTGACATAATGCCTCCCTTGTTGTCGTAGAGTCGCACGCGCAACAGCGGATATTCGCCTGCCGGAAGCGCGATGTGAACATAGGTCGGGGTAGTAGCGTCGAGCTGCTTACCCTCGCCAAACGAGTAGCAGATAGCGCTCTTCGACTCTGCTGTCGGAGTGGTTACACCACTTGTGAAGTCGAGGTCGAAAACGCCCGAAATCGGAGCCTCATCGGCGGTCGAAATCTCCACCTTTGTCAATGTTGCCGAGCCTACGATGCCTATCTTAATTACGCCTGTAAGGTGCTTGAGCTCAATCTTCTCGCCCGACTTTGTGCCATACATTGTGGCCACGCCCTTGCCAAATGTGGTGTTTGAACTGTGGCTCTGATTATCGGCAAAGACCACCTTGCCTTCGGCTGCTGCAGGGTAGGCGATTTGTCCATTCTCGCCTATCTCGCCACCTATGTTAAAGGTTGCGCGTGCAGGGTCTTCGGGGTCTATTATGGCGGCTTCCGAGAAGAGTCCATTTACCGAAATCTTGTCGCCTTCGCTCCAATATAGCGGATAGACACCTTCGGCCTTCTCGCCTAGTTGGGTGCGGGTGTGGTCGAGCGAAATGGTGAGCGACGTTCGTGTGGTGTGCGTGTTCAACTCCTCGGTTGGTGTAACACACGAAAGAGTTGCCCCAAGCAAGAGCGCCGCTATAAGAGTCTGACGAATAGCCATCTTGGTTACCTCGATTTATATGGTCCGTGAATAGATTTTACTTTGTAGTCGAAGTTGCTGTCGTCGAGCATATAGACATAAAACTCGCCACCACCAGGCATCACTCGCAATACGATGTGTCCGTTGTAGGCGGTGATTCTCTTGACGAGATTGTTCTCCTTCACCTCGGGGAGGTTTGCGAAATCCTTATGGAGATTTGTAGTGAAGAAGCTCTCGATGACCGGCAAGACGTGTATCAACTTCTTGGTATCGGGCTTGTTGAGTGTGAGGCTGTGGTTGAGTACCACGCGAGGGTTGAAGTTGCACTCCTGCATCTTTGAGCCCCACGAGTTGGCTGCCAAGTGGTGATTGGCTTTGAATGCGTCGAGCTTGCCTACGCCCACGAAGTCGCGGAAGTAGTATGCCAGACGGTTTTGAACGCTGCTGACCAGGTCGCCACAAGCGATATAGTCGAATGCGCCATAGCGGATGTGGAAGCCGCACGAAGATGGGTTTCCGCTCACCAATTTCTTGCTCTCCACAACTCTATCTACACCGCTGCTTGTTCTGTTCCAAATGGAGCCGTTGGCGCAGATATTGAAGATTGAGAAATCCTTGTAACGCTTTGGGTTGTTCACCATCTTGATTTGCTCCTCGCCCGCAAGGAATCGCTCGGCAGTGAACTTCTTTTTCTTCACGCCCCAAGTGACAAACTTCGCCCAATCCTGCGAGAGCTGACCGCTAAGTGCTGGTGTTTCCTCATCCTCTGTGTAGTTTGGATAGGCTCTGTCGAGAATGTGGTTGAATGGTACCTCATCGTAGAGAGCCAACAAGCCCGACTTGCGATAGCCTGCGGGCGCAGTGTCTACAACGCAATTTGCGCTACCGATATGGTCGGTGTGGAAGTGCGATGGTGAGCAGTAGTCGATAGCATTCTTGCCCTTAGGTAGGAAGTGCTTGATGTACTTTGCGTAGGTTATGTATGGCTTGGTCTCGGCGTTTGGACGCTGAGGTACGCTGGTCTCGCTATCGGCCACCTCGCCTGCATCGACAAGCAGTGTGGTGCCATCGGGTAGAATGTAAAAGCAGCACTCGCCTCGTGCGCTGTTGATGAAGTGGATGTCGAGGCAACCTTCGTTCCACGCAGGTAGCGTCTTGCCGAACTCGGCCTTCGCTGTGGTGGTAGTGCCGACCTGACTCTTTTTTGCACTCTTCGCCTCGCAAACTCCTATGCAGAGTAGGGCTATAAGAGGCAAAATCAAGGACGCTTTTTTCATATTTCTCTCTTACAATACTAAAAATAACCGCGCAAATTTAGTAAAAAATGCAATAACGACGTGTCCGATTTTGGTTTTTTTTGTAACTTTGCAGAAGTAAACAAACACTAACTCGATAAAAATGGTTAATTCAATTCAAGTAAAACGATTCTATTTGGCTGTAGCTGTGGTGGTTGCAGCATTTTTATTGGCATCTTGCGGAGGTGCAGCAGACAAGAGCGTAGCGGACGAGGTTCCTGCTGGCGAAATCGTTGTCGATGATAAACTTCCGGCCGGAAATATCGTCTTTGAGCGAATACTCAACGATACGGTCTATGTGCATCAGAGTCTGCGTGGCTCGAAGAAGGCTTGGTTCTACTGGGCGTGCCGTGTAAGAGGTGCGCAAGGCAAGAAACTAACTTTCGTATTTACAAAGAGTTTCGCCATTTGCGAGCGTGGTCCTGTGGTGTCGCTCGATAAAGGCAAGACATACGAGTATTTGGCCGAAGAGGGCTCTACTCCGCACTCCTTTACCTACACCTTCCCCGCCGATGCGAAGGAGGTTTGGTTCTACGAGTGTCACCCCTACACTCCGGAGATGTGGGAGGCCTTCCTGAAGGCTCCGCACAAGGGCGAGTTCGAGACTGGTGTGTTGTGCAAAACACGCAAGGGTCGCGACGTTCCATTCTTTAGAATGACACCTCGTCACTCGAAGCCTATTATGTCGGTTGTATTGAGTGCTCGTCACCACTGCTCGGAGGCCCCTGCAATGTTTGCTCTCGAGGGTATGGTGGCTGCATTCTTCGAGGATAGCGATTTGGGCGAGTGGTTGCGCACGAATATTGAGTTGACCGTTGTGCCGTTTGTCGATATGGATGGCGCAGTCGATGGCGATCAGGGTAAGTGGCGTCTTCCGCACGACCATAACCGCGACTACACCAAGTTCCTCTACCCCGAGACTGCCGCTTTGGCAAGCCTTATCGCAGAGACTGAGCCTCAGGTGTTTATCGACTTCCACAACCCTAAGCTCTACAAGTACAACGACAACTACATCTACACCCCTTACAAGGAGTATAACGGCGTGAACGAGCTCAACTTCTCGGCACTTATGGAGAAGTATCAGGAGGGTGGTTTGAAGTATCAAACATCCGACAATCTTCCGTACGGAACAAGCTGGAATGCAAAGCATAATTATACAGACGGAATGAATGTCACAAGTTGGGTTGCTGCCAACATCAAGACCATTCAGATTGTCCGTACTATCGAGTTCCCATTCGCCTACTCGAATGGAGAGTTGGTCTATCCTAACAAGTTGCGTAAGTTCGGCCACGGTATGGCTCGCGCATTGAGAGCTTACGCCGAAGGCGAGGTGCTTGTTTCGGAGATGGAATAGGCTCGAAAATAGCGCCACAATAGTGTGTGAATAGGGGCGTCCTAATTGGACGCTCTTTTTTTTGCATATTACATAGTAATACACTATCTTTGCGGCCGCTATGTTAAGAAAATTTTTCAAATCATTACTAACCTGTCTGCTCCTCGCATTCGTGATGGTGCCTCAACTTGCCTCAGCGCAGGGTGGTGCGCTTGTTACGGTGAGCGGTGTTGTAACCTCGGCAGAGGATAAACTACCGATGATTGGAGTGACTGTCGTTACCGAAAAGATGCAAGGTGTTACGACGTCGATTGATGGTACATACTCCATCAAGGCCGAGGCAGGTACAAAATTATCATTTTCCTATTTGGGCTACCGCTCGGTGGAGTGGACCGTCCCTGCAGGTAGTGCGACTGCAACCTACAACCTTGTTATGCAGAGCGAGAGCGAGGCTATCGAGGATGTGGTGGTTATCGCCTATGGTGTCCGCAAGAAGGGTACCGTAGCAGGTTCGGTTTCGGCTGTCGAGATGGAGAATATCACCGACACCCCAACTGCCGCCTTCGACCAGGCTTTGCAGGGTCAGGTAGCGGGTCTTTCGGTTATGTCTTCTACGGGTGAGCCTTCCGCATCGGCAAAGATGACTATTCGTGGTGTGAACTCGATTAACTCGGGTACGGCGCCACTCTATATCTTGGATGGTGTACCTATCGAGAGTAGCGACTTCAACGCTATTAACCCGGCCGATATCGAGTCGTTGTCGGTGTTGAAGGATGCAGCTTCGACCTCAATCTATGGTGCTCGTGCTGCGAATGGTGTGATTGTTATCACCACCAAGCGCGGTGCTAAGGCCGACCGCCCTCGCATCGACTATCGTATGCAGCTCGGCTTCTCGGAGGTGGCAGGTAACAACTGGGATTTGATGAACACCGCCGAGCGTATCCAGTACGAGAAGGAGGTGGGCCTCACCGAGGGTAAGGACTACGACCTTCTGAGCAAGACCGATGTCTGCTGGCTCGACGAGGTCTACAAGAAGGCTGCATTGTTGCAGAATTACGAACTCTCGATTTCGGGTGCCGACGACAAGACTTCGTACTATGTTTCGGGCGGTTACTACAACCAGGAGGGTACGGCTCTCGGCTCGGGCTTTGCTCGATTCTCGTTCCGTGCAAACTTGGAGCGCAAGGCTGCCAAGTGGCTCAAGCTCGGAACAAACACCATGCTCAACTATCAGCAGATTCAGCAGGCCGACGAGGGCTCATACACACTCGTAACCCCAATCTCGGCTGCTCGCTTTATGTTGCCATACTACTCGCCATACAATGCCGACGGCTCGTTGGCCTCTATTAACGATGGTTCGTGGAAGGGTATTGGTCAAAATCCACTCGAGTGGCAGAAGAACAACCCTGTAACCTTCAAGAAGTACAAGTTGCTCTCGACATTCTTCCTCGACGCAACCCCTATCGAGGGCTTGACATTGCGTTCGCAGTTGGCAGTCGACTATTCGCATACCACAGGCTTCGGATATACATATCCAAGCTATTTGCCAAATCAGGGACAGGGCTCGGCTTCGCGCTCGACCACCGATGGAGGCTCGCTCACAGTAACCAATACGGCAAACTATCGTTTCTCGAAGGACTACAAGCACAACTTCAACTTCTTGGTGGGTCAGGAGGGCATCTCCTACCACTACGAGGCATTTAGTGTATTGAGCGAAGGACAAAATAACGACCTTATGACCAATGTTTCGTCGGGAACTCGCGCTACATCGTGGAGCGACACCACCGACTCGGACTATGGCTTCCTCTCGTTCTTTGGTCGTGCCGAGTATAACTACGATAGTCGCTACTTCGCCGAGTTCTCGGTGCGTGCCGATGGCTCGTCGCGCTTTGGTCGCAACAACCGCTGGGCAGGCTTCTGGTCGTTGGGCTTTATGTGGAGTCTTCGTGACGAGGCCTTTATGGAGTCGTCGCGCAAGTGGCTCACCCACGCGCAGATAGCGCTCTCGACAGGTACGTCGGGTAATTCATCAATCCCTAACTACGAGCACTTGGCTCTTGTGGGCGGAGGCGTGAACTATGGTGGTGATGCAGGTATGACTCTGCTTCAACCAGGTAACGAGTCGCTCAGTTGGGAGAAGCCATGGACTTCGAACTTGGCGCTCCACTTTGGCTTCTGGCACCGCCTGACTGTCGATGCCGAGCTCTACTACAAGCGCACTTCGGATATGTTGATGCAGGTGCCACTGCCGTACTCAACCTCGGGCTTTGGCTACAAGTGGGATAATGTCGGCACAATGACTAATGTCGGTGTCGAGGTAAACCTTCAGGGCACACTCATCCAGGCTAAGGACTTCCTCTGGACCGTGAATGCCAACTTCTCGTACAACCGCAACCGCATCACATCGCTCTATAATGGTGTTACCGAGTATGAGATGGCCAACACCAACACAAAACTCGTGGTTGGTCACTCGTTGGGCGAGTTCTACATCAACCGCTTTGCTGGTGTAAATCCTGCTAATGGCGATGCTCTGTGGCTCGACAAGAATGGCGAGATTACCAACGAGCTTCGTGATGAGGATAAGGTGCTTGTAGGTAAGAGCTATATCGCACCTTGGCAGGGTGGTTTCGGTACCGCTTTGTCGTGGAAGGGTCTCTCGTTCAGCGCGCAGTTTGCTTGGGTTGCAGATCGTTGGATGCTCAACAACGACCGCTACTTTGACGAGTCGAATGGTCGATTTATGGACTACAACCAGTCGGCACGCTTGCTCGATCGTTGGAAGAAGCCGGGCGATATCACCGATATCCCGCGTCACGGTGTCTACACCGAGTTCGACAGCCGTTTGTTGGAGGATGCATCGTTCCTTCGTCTGAAGAATGTGATGCTCTCGTACTCCTTCCCAGAGCAGTTGTTGCGTAAGAGCAAGGTGTTCCAGGGTCTTCGCGTATATGCGCAGATTCAGAATCCGCTCACCTTCACCAAGTTCTCTGGTTTGGATCCAGAGGGTACAGCCAATGTCTATCAGGCGCAGTATCCAATGGCTCGTCAGTACACATTTGGTCTTGATATAACATTCTAAACGGCTACGATGATGAAGAGTCTTATATATAATATAAAAGTATGTGTGATGGCGGTGGCCCTTGCGTTGGTGGCTACCTCGTGTCTCGAGAAGTATCCGGGTTCGGCTATTCCTGTCGAGAAGACAATGAAGACATACGAAGATGCCGAGCAGATAGTTACAGGCATCTACTCGAAGTTCAAGAGCGGCTCGCTCTACAATGGTTACCTCACAGTATTGCCTGATATTCAGACTGATATGGTCTATGCGGTGGATGGCTATAGCAACCAGTACGGCTCGTTCTGGTTGTGGCAGATTCGCTCTACAACCTCCGAGTCGGAGAGTGTCTATGCATCGCTCTATAGCGTGATTTCGAGCTGTAACTTCTTCCTCGAGAATATCGATGCGGTGAAGACTGCGACCACCAACGACGATAAGCTCACCAGTCTCGACTACTACACTGGCGAGGTCTATACACTTCGTGCTTTGGCCTACTCCGAGCTCTTGAAGCTCTATTGCAAGGCATACGACCCTGCTACGGCTAAGACAGAGATGGGTGTTGTGTTGCGTCGCTACTATTCGAAGGAGGAGCCTGCAGTACGAGCATCGTTGTACGATTCGTACCAGTTTGTGTTGGCAGATTTGCAGAAGGCCGAGGAGTTGCTCGATAGCGACTACGACCAATACTCGTCGGACTACGCCACTAAGGCTATGGCCGAGGCGTTGCACGCTCGTGTGGCACTCTATATGCAGGATTGGCAGACCGCAATCGACTACTCGACAAGCGTAATCGAGAACAGAGCCTTTGCGCTCTCGTCGGCAAGCGAGGTCTATGCCAATGGTCAGAGCTACTTCCAGTATATGTGGAACTACGACCTTGCTACCGAGATAATCTGGCGTGTAAACCTCACTCCGCAGTCGCCTGGAGCAATGATTGGTTCGCCATTCTTGAACTTCACAAACGACTACGTCTATTTCTATCCAGACTATGTCCCTGCACAGTGGGTGTTGAATCTCTACGCGAGCAACGACTACCGCTACAATGCCTATTTCTATCAGGCGCAGACAGGATATGCTCACGGTTTGGTTTGGCCATTGTTGATTAAGTACTATGGTAATGGCGACTTCATCAACTCGTATCAGCTCTACCACGTCTCGATGCCAAAGCCATTCCGCTTGGCCGAGCAGTATCTGATTCGTGCCGAGGCCTATTGCCGCAAGGAGACTCCGAACTTCTCGGCTGCTTCGGCCGATTTGACCACCTTGCGTGCAAGCCGCTACGCTTCGGGTGCGGGTGCTATGAGTGTTTCGGCATCGAATTTTATGCAGAACATTGCCGAGGAGCGTGTGCGCGAGTTGTATATGGAGGGACATCGCCTTCACGACTTGAAGCGTTGGGGCAAGCTCTACAACGAGGGCAAGGGCTTCGAGCGTACTCCGCAGAGCAATTCGTTGGCCGAGGGTAGCTCGATGAAGTTTGCTCCGGATCACTATATGTTTGTATGGCCAATCCCTCGTCACGAGGTGGAGGCTCCGGGCTCGCAGGTAGAGCAGAATGCCGGCTACTAAACTTTGAGAGATGACTATGAAGAAGATTTTTAATATATTGATGGTGGTGATGGCCGTTGCGGGCTTTGTGGGTTGCAACGAGCAGTATACCACCTACGAGGGTGCCGAGTATCTGATGTTTGCAGACTCGCTCTCGACAAATGCAGTTACAGCCGATGGCGCCTCGTTCAAGGTGTCCGTATCGTCGACCGTGGCTCGCAACTACGACCGTACCTATGCGGTGGAGATTATCGACAAGGGTAGCAATGCTATCGAGGGCCGACACTATCGCCTCAAGTCGAACACCTTCACCATCCCTGCGGGTAAGCTCTCTACCGATATTGAGGTTTTCGGTATCTACGACAATATCTCACCTACCGATTCTCTTGGCTTTACCTTGCAGTTGGTGATGCCCGAGGCTCTCAAGTGGGATTTGTATCCAGAGTCGAACCGTACGAAGGTTGTTATGTTCAAGTCGTGCCCATTCGACATCAACGAGTGGGGTGGTACCGAGCAGGATCCTCGCTACTGTCTGCTGACATCGCTCTTGTTGTATAGCTATCCGGGCCCGAATACGTCGTATCAGCGTTTGGTGCGTTGCTACAAGCATAAGACGCTCGAGAACACAATCGTAATGGATGATCTCTTCTACGATGGTTACGATGTTCGCCTTACATTCAACACCAAGAATCCGGCGCAACCACTTCTCGAGTTGGAGGCCGATCAGGTTATTGGCGAAGAGTTTATGGTCTTCGGAATCCAATATGGCGATGGCAAGATATTGGCTCAGACAAGTCCTGCTTCGGGTAGCACAACGTCGATATTCAACTCTTGTCAGAAGTATGCACAGCTTTGGACTCGTGTCTATGTGAAGGATTTCTCTACAACGATTGGCCACGTGGGCGACTTCTACAACATCCTCGAGTGGGTGTCGAAGTACGAGGCCGAGGAGATTATGCGCGAGGGATTGTAGAGGCAGAGCATTTGATTAGAAATAAAAAATACAAGATAATGAAAAAGATATTAGCAATATTTAGTGTCGTGGCGATGTTGTTCGCTTCGTGTGAGAATGGTGGCGATGGACCACAGGTTGTAAAGCCAAATTTCCCTGAGGTGCAGGCGTTTACTGCCGAGGCTGGTGGCTCGTACGAGCTTACCTTCGTAGCCGAGAAGGCGTGGACTGTAGCACTCCCTGCAACATCGCAGAGCGTAGCATTCCTCGTATACGATGGTCTTTCGGAGTCGTCGCACTCGGGCGAGGCTGGCGAGTATACCGTTGTAGTAAAGATTCGCGAGGGCGTTATCAGCTATGCAAAGGATATTGTAGCCGAGGTAGCACTCACAATGGAGGGATTCACCGAGACTATAGCAACCTACACCGTAGCGCGTACCGAGTTCCCTGTGAATGTTACAGGAGCTCCTAATGCAGGCTCGGAGGCGAGTGCAAAGTCGACATTTACCCAGGGTGGACACCCCGAGGATGGTCCATTTGCGTCGGCTCCTCACACCTATACACTCCGCCACTATCGTGGTAACGATGCCAAGTATGCCGATTTCTATGTGCAGCACGACCTCGATGCAAGCACCTATAACTATGCTGTATATGTGCGTGATGCGAATGGCGAGTTTGCGGTTGTAGATGGCACGAGCTCGTGGGTAGAGTTTATCAGCTTTGGTAACAACGATGAGAAGTTCCGCCTCTATATGGACTACACCAAGGCGAAGAAGGTTAAGAATGTAGGTTACGAAGCTTATGTCAATCTCGAGGATGAGAATGGCGACGCTCTCGTTTCGGTATATCACGTCTACAACCCTGACGAGGAGGTTGTTGTCAAGACCTCGATGGGACTCGCTGATGCTGCATTGGCTGCCGAGAAGGGCGTGACATTGGTTGGTGGAGCATACAGCTACACCTTGACCTTGCCTTCGGCAGATATCCTTACTACCGAATATTTGGCTGCAGCATTGAAGTTCGAGGGCTACAACGATGTATATGGCGGCTTTGGTAGCGGTACTAAGTTGCTCAAGTTCGAGCACGATGTTGAGCGCGATGTCTACTATGTATGTCTCGACCCTGAGGCAACTCTCGATGGCTTGACCCGCACCGAGGTGTTGAATATTAGTGCCGTTGGCGACGCTATGCATAGCTATACCATCAATCTTGTATTCGATTGGATTGCAGCTTCGAACGAGAACGTAACAGGCGATTCGGTAAACTTCGTGAATGCCGAGGTTGCTAACGCCGCGGGCGCAACACTCGTGAAGTTGGAGTCATCGGACGCAGACTATAATAACGAGTGGGGCATCGACGTGCAGTATCGCTTGACCTACACCTCGGCAGATTTGTTTGCAACACCAGCGAAGGCTGCGTTGAACGTACCTGGCTTCGAGCTCGGTTTGATTGTGAACGTAGACGATATGAGTGCTGACCACTTCAACTACTCGGAGGCGTTGCAGTTCTACAAGGATAGCACCACAGGCGAGGTGTTGCTTGCACGTAGCAATAGCGAGGATGGTGGCAACGCAGTTCCAAATGGCTCGTGCGAGTTGTTCTGCTGCGATGCTACAGGCAAAAAGTTCATCCGCATTCTCTTTGTGTTGAATGCTCAGTAATCGGAGATAATATTATTTCGAAAAACAAACTATATAGATAATGAAATTGTTGAAACTCAATATATTCGTGGCGGTGTTGGCACTCCTCTCGCTCAGCTCTTGTACGCAGGAGGTGACCGATTTGCGCGAGCACGACTACGGATATGTTCAATTCAAATTGTACAAGGCGGCATCCTACACCCCTTCATCGCGTGCGGTGGTCGAGGAGTTGGACTATTTGGCTGAGGCTTGTAAGATTGAGGTGAACCTCTACGACAAGAGTGGTCGCCAATTCCGCCAGAGCTTGGTGCTCTCGGCAGCCAACGACGCTGCGGCAGAGTATGGCCTACGAAGCGATAAGCTGAAGTTGTTGGCCGGAGAGTATAAGTTGGGCGAGGTTGTCCTCTTCGATGCTCTCGACAATGTAAAGTACCGCAAGGTGCCAACTTCGGAGTTGAACTTCTTGGTTTTGGAGGGTGGTCTCACCGTGCACGATATTACGGTAGATGTCAAGCCACGAGGCAGTGTGCAGTTTACTCTGGTGAAGGAGTTTGTAGAGTCGCGTGGCGAGATTTCGCGCCAATACACCTTCGACGAGATTCAGAGCGTCGATATTTCGGTGCGTCGTGTTGCCGATAACGGAAACCTTATCGGTGCGCCTATCGTGTTGCAGAAGTTGCCAACCAAGTTCTCGCAACACTTCGACGAGGAGAAGGAGGGTTGGAAGACCTCTTCGATAGAGTGTGATACACTTGTATCGCTCGAGGCTGCAACCTATCGCGTGGTGTCGTATACTACCTACGCTTCGAAGAAGGGCGATTCGATGCTCGAGGTGAACAACTCGCCTGTAGCGGTCGATTTCACAATCGAGGATAACAAGCAGACCGACACCAATGTCAAGGTGTCGCTCTACGAGGCCGACGAGTATATGAAGGACAGCTACGCCTTGTTCGAGATTTGGAAGAGCCTGAATGGCGAGCAGTGGTGCTACGATGGTGAGAACTATCCGCGTGGAGTGAATTGGAACTTCGATAAGGATATTGATTTGTGGTGTGAGCAGCCGGGAGTGCAGGTGCACTCGAATGGCCGTATCGCTCGCATCGACTTGAGCGGCTTCGGTTTCTCGGGCGATATGTCGCCGGCTATTGGTCAGCTCACCGAGTTGGTCGAGCTCTATCTTGGAACTCACAACGATACCAATATTATATATGACCCATCGCTCGACTTGAATCGTTCGTTGGCAGAGCGTATGCGCAATCTTTTCGACGATCAGCGCAACTATCTCCACTCGATTCACCCTGCAGTTCAGATGTCGGAGCCTTGTGCTCGCGCCTTGATGGAGAAGAGACTCACTTCGCCAGCTATGGAGCTCTACACGCAGAACTACAAGGAGGAGGATATCATCGACAAGAAGAGTGGTCA
This sequence comes from Alistipes sp., assembly GCA_045614685.1. GTDB lineage: Bacteria > Bacteroidota > Bacteroidia > Bacteroidales > Rikenellaceae > Alistipes. Next base: position 13,153 of record JAZLDJ010000121.1, read on the forward strand.
TCAGACCATCCACAAGTACGATATGAATCACGGCGTGCTGAAGAATGGATTGAAGTCGCTGCCTAACGAGATTGGTCGTTTGAAGAAGCTTGAGGTGCTCAATATCGCAAACGGAGAGCTCGTTTCGTTGCCCGACTCGATTGTACACTTGGAGTCGCTCTCGTCGTTGGAGATTTATAACTGCCCTGAGATGGTGAAGTTCCCTACTCAGGTAGGTCAGCTCCCTGCTTTGCGTTCGGTGAATATTGCCAACAACAAGCAGTGGTCGGACGAGGAGATTGCCAAGGGCTTCGAGGCTCTTGCCAAGGGTGCTTCGCGCAAGACTATCGAGATATTCTACTGCCGCGAGAACAACCTCAAAAAGCTCGACAAAACGTGGTTTGGCGCAAGCAACTACGGATTGGAGGCTATCGGCTTGTTGGATTTGGCATTCAACCAAATCGAGGGCGAAATCGAGGGCTTCGGTAAGGAGGTTGCCTTCATTCAGCTCTATTTGGATAACAACAAGATTACAGGCTTGAAGCGAAATGAGAAGGATGGTTACTTCTGCGGTTACGACGATGTGGAGAACTTCTCGGTGAACTACAATCAGTTGACCAAGATTCCGAACATCTTCCATTCGAACGCTCTCTATACTATGAATAGTGTGAGCTTTGCCGGTAACAAGATCGGTACTGCCGAGGATGGTGAGATTTGCGAGGGCGAGAAGGATGGCTCGTACAAGGGTATCAAGGTTAAGACCTTGACCTTGTCGATGAACCCACTCAAGCGCTATCCAAAGGCCTTTGCCGATTCGAACTCGTTGTTCGAGTATATCGTGGCGAGTGCTTGTCAGATCGAGGAGATTGAGAAGGGTTGCTTCTCGCATACACATGCCGTAAACCATATGTCGTTCGACCTCTCGTATAACCGTTTGAAGAGACTGCCAGACGACTTCCACGCAGGAAATATGCCATATCTCTATGGCGTGGATTTATCGTTCAACCGCTTCGAGGAGTTCCCATTCAATCCGCTCGATGTTGCGGGTTTGACCGTGTTGGCAGTGCGTAGCCAGCGCAACGAGAAGGGCGAGCGTTGCTTGCGCGAGTGGCCACAGGGCATCTATCAGCACGTCGGTTTGCGTGGCTTGTACCTCGGCTCGAACGATTTGCGCAAGGTGGACGATACAATCTCGACATTGTGCTACTATCTCGACATTAGCGACAACCCGAACATCATCTTCGATGCGTCGGATATCTGCTACGCTTGGCAGGTGGGTGCATACATCCTCTTCTACGATAAGACACAGAATATTCTCAACTGCGAGGCAATGTTGGATTAATAAGGAGGAACGACTATGAAGAAAAACTATATAATGCTCGTTGCGTTGGCCGTATTGGCCTTCGTAGGATGTACAAACGATAACGAGGTGGTCGATTTCGGCACCAATCTCTCGACTATCGAGGTGGATGCTTCGGGTGGAGTGAAGAAGGTGAAGATTAACTCGGAGGATGAGTGGACCGCTTCGGTGGCTATGAACGAAAATGGTGAGCCAAACCCTTGGATTACCATCTCGCCAGCCAATGGTCGTGGCTCGGTGGAGTGCGACTTCCATATCGACTCGGCACTCACTACAGAGCCTCGTTCGGCAGTGGTGTTGATTACAAACATTGCAACCAACAAGTCGCAGCGTGTAACTATCAAGCAGAAGGGCTACGACTATGCTGTTTCGTTGGACAAAACAAATGTTAGAGTGAAGAAGACTGCCGAGTATGGCAAGCGCTACTTCGATGTTACGGTCAAGACCAACTTCCCATTCGAGGTGGAGATTCCGCAGGGTGCTCAGCATTGGATTGAGCGCGAGAGCCCTACCAAGTTGGGCGAGGATTTCCAATTGAACCTCAACCGAGGTGTTCGTCCTCGCGATGTGAAGGTGCGCTTTGCGTGGAAGATTAACAACTCGGCCAATGTTCGTCTTGCCGATATCAAGTTCGTGCCAAAGGAGGATATCTTGGTAGCATCATCGCAGGGCTTGAGCGTGGAGCAGGAGGCGGCCGAGAAGATTATTCCTGATACCCGTCAGGGCGACTCGTTGGCTCTGCTCAACATCGTCAATACAATGCAGTGTTGGACCGTTTGGGATTCGTCGACCTCGATGGATACCTGGAATGGAGTAACACTCTGGGAGCCGCGCATGGAGGGTTGTACTCCCGAGAAGGTGGGTCGTGTGAAGCGAGTGGAGATTTTCCTCTTCAATTCGTACGAGGGACTCCCTTACGAGATTCGCTATCTCACCGCAGCCGAGGAGATTTACATATTCTCGAACGAGAACTCGATGCTCAAGAATATCAATCTCGGCGAGCACATCCTCGAGCTTCAGCAGCTCAAGCGATTGACCGTAGGTGCGTTCGGTATCTCGTCGTTGCCAGAGAACTTCAAGTTCGCGAACTTGGAGTACCTCGACCTCGGCTCGAACAACTTCCAGAAGGTGCCCGATGTAATCAACAAGGAGAATCTTCCTAAGTTGCGAGCTTTGGTGCTTAATGCGCAGCAACGTCACGCAATTTCTGACTTGAGTAATTCCACTCGCGACTTGTCAACTGTCGGTGGTCTGATCGAGGAGGAGAAGTTCCCAGAGCGCCTTTTGAAGTGGGGCTTGGATACGTTGGTCTTGAGCGTCAATTATCTGCACGGCGCATTGCCTTCGTTCGAGGATGATCCGGAGGTGCCAAAGTGGACTAAGGAGGATATCGATCAGGCGAATGCTATCGTTGCAGACTCGTTGCCTCAGGCACTTATAGGAACGCCGAAGGTTATGCCTCACACCAAGACCTTCCGTATCAACCACAATAGACTTTCGGGCGAGGTTCCACGATGGTTGTTGATGCACCCTGCACTCGACTGGTGGATTCCGTTTAGCCTTGTATTCCCACAGGAGGGCCGCGATGCCGATGGTGTTAAGGCGGGCTTTACGAATGCTCCTGCGAGCCTTGTGGACTACTACAAGAATTGGTATCCGAACAAGAAGATGGCTAACGCTGTAGAGGAGGAGGTACCCGAGGATGAGAATAGCGGAATAATAAACCGATAAAGAGATGCTAAAGAAGATGAAATACAACAAGATAATAGTGCTTTTGGCGTGTGCCGCATTTGCTCTCGCATCGTGTGTAAACGAGGAGCGTGAGCTGCGTGTCGAGAGCTCTTCGGAGGGCGAAGCCTACGCTGCGGGCGAGATTTTCGTGAAGTTTACGCCTGAGGTTGCAGCGTTGGTCGAGGAGGCTGGCATTGCGCGCTCGAACGCAACACGCAGTGGCGTAACAACGGTCGACGAGTTGCTCGACATTGTCGGAGGATTCGAACTTTCGCGTGTCTTCCCTGTGGATCCTCGTCACGAGGAGCGTACCGTGCGCGACGGCTTGAACTGCTGGTACTTGGTGCGATATAGTAGCGACTATACAGTCGAGGAGGTAGCGCAGCGATTCTCGGCATTGGGCGAGGTGCAGAAGACCGATATCAACCGCACCATCAAGCGTGCCAATACCCGCAAGGCTACACCGCTCACCGAGTCGCGTATGGCCGCTTCGGTAACCCGCGCTTTGCAGGGTAGCTTCAACGATGAACTCTATCCGCTTCAGTGGCATATCGAGAATGATGGTCAGTTGGCCGACCTTGGTGGTAAGGCTGTTGCTGGTGCCGATGTGCAGGTTGTGGAGGCATGGGAGCGCTGCAAGGGCGATAAATCTATCGTTGTGGCAGTTCTCGACGAGGGTATCTATTGGCAACATCCCGACTTGGAGCCTAATATTTGGGTGAACGAGGATGAAAAGGGTGGTTTGTTCGACGATACCGACAAGAATGGCTATCAGGGCGATAAGCACGGCTATAACTTTGTGAGTGGCACAGGTAAGATTACCTGGGACAACTACTACGATTCGGGACACGGAACTCACGTGGCAGGAACTATCGCTGCGGTAAACAATAACAACATTGGCGTTAGCTCCATCGCCGGAGGTGATGGCTCGAAGGATAGTGGCGTGAAGATTATGGTGTGCCAAATCTTTTCGGGTAATGTCTCGACAGGTCTCTACAATGTGGTGCGTGCAATGAAGTATGCTGCCGACAATGGTGCAGTTGTTCTCCAGTGTAGCTGGGGCTATACTTCGGGCTCGGCAAATGCTTATGATTGGGGCGCTGCAGGTTTTGCTACCGAGGAGGAGTGGATTGCAGGCTCGCCAATCGAGAAGGAGGCTTTGGACTACTTCATCAACAATGCAGGCTCGCCAAATGGTGTAATCGATGGTGGTATTGCAGTGTTTGCAGCGGGAAATGAGAATGCCCCTTCGGCAGGTTTCCCAGGTGCAGCAGACTACTGCATCTCGGTGGCTGCTACAGCAGCTGACTTCACCCCTGCTACCTACACCAACTATGGCCCAGGTACAACGCTTTCGGCTCCGGGTGGTGATCAGGACTATCACTTCGACTATGTAAATCCCGAGACAGGCAAGGTGGGCGAGGCTGGTTGCATCCTCTCGACCCTCCCATATCATGTCAGCAAGACTGGCTACGGCTTCTTCGAGGGTACCTCTATGGCGTGTCCACACGCTTCGGGTGTAATAGCACTTGGTCTCTCGTATGCAAATCAGTTGCGTAAGCACTTTACAGCCGAGGAGTTCCGCAAGATGGTTGTCGAGGCTGTAGAGCCTATCGACCAATATATGACAGGTTACAAATACTACAACCGCTATGTTGCCGATATCGGTGCATTGCAGCCAATGCAGATGGAGCTTGCTCCATATCGCGGACAGATGGGCTCGGGACAGATTAGCGCCAAGAGACTCTTCGCTGCCATCGATGGCAAGGAGGCTGGTACGCAGATGCACTTCCCTAACCTTGCAATTAAGGTTGGCGATAGCATCGAGGTTGATGCAAGACGCTACTTTGTGGGTGGCGAGTCGTTGGGCTATGAGGTGACCATCGAGGATAACTCAGTTGCTACATTCAAGCAGGCTGGCTCCATCCTCACCTTCAGCGGTATGAAGAGTGGCGTGACCAAGGGCACGATTAAGGCTAGCAACGGCGAAACACACAACTTCACCATCACCGTTCGTAAGTCAAACGGTTGGTTGTAAAATAGATATGAGGAGAATTGTTGCGGTTGTGATGTTGTGTGCTGTGCAGTTGTTGAGTGCACAGATACGCATCATACCACAGGATAAACTCCTCGAAGCAACGCCAAAGGCTACTAACAATTCGCCCTTGCGTTTCGAGCGCGAAGAGGTTAGTTTCGGCACAATAGACGAGATGTCGGGCGTGTGGCAGAGTAGAGCCGTGCTTCGCAATTTGGGTGCAGATACCATCGCCATAACGCAGCTTAAAACCACTTGTGGCTGCTTGAAGGCGGAGGTGTCAAAGCGAGTAATAGCACCAAACGAGAAACTCTCGGTTGCTTTGAAATACTACCCTCGTGGCCACGCGGGACGAGTTCGCCAGAGAGTATTGCTCTATACGAATATCGCATCCGAGAGACCCTCGGCAGTGCTGACTCTTACGGGGTTGGTGACTGCGTCGGAGGATAGGAGCGACGACTACCCATACACTCGAGGGGTGTTGCGACTGCGCCAAGATGCGGTGCGATTGTCGGGCGAGCGAGAGGTGCAACGTATAGCCTTTATGAATGGAGGCTCGACGGAATTGAATTTGGAGGTCGATGCGAACTTATTGCCTAAGGGGGTAAGTGTGCGTTTCGAGCCTTCGAAGGTAGCTCCAAAGGGCGAAGGTGATATGGTGGTGGAGTATACTCCAACGGCTGAAACTGCGCCCGTAAACTTTGGAAAGATATACATCAAGGGGCTGAATTTGCCTCCGCGACAGAGCTCTATAGATGTGATATTGAAGAATTAAACGTGAAAAACATATAGATATATGAAGAAAATAGTTAAATTTGCGATGGTCGTAGTCGCTATGTTGGCGGTAGGTTGCTCCGAGCCTGACCATAACGGCACGCTCTACCTCGACGTTACGCCAAACAACATCAAGGGCGTATGGCGTTTGGAGAGCTACGACAACGGAGTGAAGTTGGCCGAGGGAAGCCACTACTATATCGTGTTCGACCGCAGCGACCGCACATTCGTCACATACGACAATCTTGGAAGCATGGAGACGGTGAAGCGTACGGGTCGTTTCGATATCTACACCGATGGCGCAGCTGTTATCCGCGGAGCCTACGACTATGGTCAGGGCGATTGGGAGCACGGCTACTATGTGCGTAACCTCACCCAGGATAGCATGGTGTGGGTGGCTACCGACGACGAGAGCATCTCGCAGGTCTATGTTCGTGCCGAGTTGCCCGAGTGGATCGAGGAGTAGGATAGGAAAAACTTAAAACAATATAACTTATGAAGAGATTATCAATTATCTGTTTGTTGCTCTGCGCAGTATTCTCTGTGCGAGCTGCCGAAATTCTCTATGGCCCGTATGTTCAGGCCATCACCGAGGATGCTGCCTATGTTGTGTGGGTTACCGACAAGGCAACCTATGGCTGGGTAGAGGTGAAAGGCGAGAATGAGAAGAAGCCTGTTACCTTTGTTGAGAGCCACCTCGGATTGAAGCTCAATCGTCGCGTACACCGCGTGCCTGTAACGGGTTTGAAGCCTGGCACACTCTATGAGTATGAGGTATTCTCGCAGCAGGAGGATAAGAATGGCAAACTCTCGAAGCCTATTTCGCAGGCAAAGAATGCACACGGCAATCAGCTCTCATTCCGCACTAACGACCGCAACAAGGAGTCTATCTCGTGGTTGATGGTAACGGATATCCACTACAACCACTATATCGAGGAGAACTTCGAGCGCCACATCACTCCAGAGCGTCTTGAGGGTAAGGATTTTGTAGCTTTCAATGGCGATATGGTGACTACAATGTCGAGCGAGAAGGTGCACTTCGACCGTCTTTTCAGTAAGTTGCACAATATTCTCGACTCGAAGAGCACACCGTTCTACTATGTTCGCGGTAATCACGAGTCGCGTGGTAACTTTGCACAGAAGTATATGGATTACTATCCAACCTGGACTGGTATGCCATACTATGCGTTCCGCCACGGCCCTGTATTCTTTATTGTTATCGATGGTGGCGAGGATAAGCCGGATAGCGACATCGAATACTACGGTACTGCTGCGTTCGACCTCTATCGTGAGAACGAGGGTAAGTGGTTGAAGAGTGTGCTCGAGAGTGAGGAGTTCAAGAGTGCTCCATATCGCGTTATCTTGTCGCATATTCCATTGAATGACAACTCGTGGCACGGAGGTCGTCACGCTTGGAAGCACCTCTGTCAGCAGTGCGAGGATAAGGGTATCAACATTATGATTTCGGGCCACATCCACAAGTATCGTTTCTACGATAAGGGTGTTCACAATCAGACCTTCCCTACCGTTGTGATTGGTGCCGACAAGTTTGTTGACGCTTCGGCCGATAAGGAGAAGATGACCATCGCCATCAAGAACTTCGATGGCTCGGTGCACAAGGAGTTCACCTTCCCAGCAGCCAAGTAATTGAGCCGCAAAGGTCAAAGAAATGGGCGACATCGTTTTTGCGATGTCTCTTTTTGTTTGCGTTGACTGTTTTCGTTTTAGAAAAATGGCAGTTCGTTGAAAAAATTTTTTTGTAAACAAATAGGGTTATATCTTTGCAACCGATTAATTGTGTATTGTATTATTACAATAACATCGCAAGAAAGTTAGGTTAATAATATTGCAAACAAAATAGTATGATGATGAAAAGAGTTTACAGCAGACCATCTATCGAGATGCTCGAGGTGGCAAGCGAGAAAGGCTTTGTACAAAGCGGTTTTGATTCGGGATTTGTAGTTCCGGGTGGTGGTAACAATGGTGGCGAGGATGATTGGGCAATCTAATGTCGCCGAGTGTTAAATTTAATTCGAAGATAAGAGATATGAAAAAGATATTTGCATTTATTTTGGCAGTTGCAGCATTTGCAAGCTGTTCGACCGATATCGACAACAACCTCGTTGTCAATGGCTCGACTTTCACCGCTCCGATGGAGATCTCGGCTGCAGAGAGCCGTGTTTTCGATGCTGATTTGAATTGGTCGTGGGAGTCTACCGACGCAATCGCAGCATACCAGAATGCTGGCGCAAAGAGTGTGAATACCCTCACTCTCAACGAGTCGGGTAACTTCTATAACGAGTCGTTCGTATATGCTGTTCAGGAGTTGTCGCAGTTCCACTTCGTATACCCTGCATCGCAGCTCGGCGCAGACTATTCGCTCACTCCAGTACAGACAGGTGCTTGGACTCCAGTGCTCTATGGTACTGTCGAGGCTGCTACCGTAACAAACCTCACAAGCGTAGAGATGAACTACCTCTCGTCGGCCTTCGAGGTGCGTGTATGGGAGGCAGGTCGTGCTGCTCGCAAGAATATTGTTAAGGCTGTTCTCTCGTCGGCTAACGACTTTGTTCCAACCTGGAATGTGAACAACGACTTGACCTACACCCAGACTTTGTCGGGTAAGGAGCTCTCGCTTGAACTCAATGGCGATACCGCAATCTTCAACCTCGGCGAGGGTGACTTCGTGTTCAACTTGGTGTTGACCGACACTAACGGCAAGACCTTGACCTACGCTCTCCCATCGAAGAACTTCGTAGCGGGCAAGCGTACTATCCTCAATGTTGAGTGGTTCGAGGGCTCGGCTGCTATCAACTCGTGGTACGAGGATTATGCTAACAATGGCAACTCGGCTCTCGAGGGTGGTGCAATCTATGTTACCGCTGAGGGTGGCGACGCTGTAGTTACCGTAAACGGCGAGGAGAAGGCTGTTGTAGATGGTAAGATTTCGGGCCTCGCTTCGGGCACATACAATGTTGTAGTAACCGTTAAGGGCCACGAGGTTGTAAACCGTTCGATTGTTGTAACTTCGATTCCTACCGTAAGCGCAACTATCCGTACTTCGTATTCGAAAAATGGTGGCGAGGAAAAGACTAATAGCATCGACGGTAAGGCTTTGCAGGTTACAACCTCGTTGAACGATGCCAATATCGCAAACTTTGTTTCGACTTGCCAGGTTGCTTATGGTTCTACCTTCGCAAACTGTACTCTCAACGGTCAGTCGAACCTCACAGTTCCGGTAGGCGCATACAACTGCTATGTTAAGGTTGCGTTGAAGAATGGCTATGTTTGCCAGAGCCAGGCTTATACAACACACGTTACTGGTATCCCTTGCTCGTATGTATTCTACAACAACGGTGAGACTGATCTCAATGCTGCTAAGAGCGCAGGTTGGTCGTTCTCTAAGGATAATATGATGTCGGATCAGTTGGCTTTGTTTAACAATAGCGAAGCAATCGTTGTTGGATCGCCAAAGTTCCACGTTCCAGCTAATATCAGCACAACTACAACTTTGGGTCACCGTGTTTATAAGGCAGGCTTTACAAGCAGTAAATATAGTGCATATGTTGGCGCATCGTCAAGCCCTACAACCGCTGTAAAGACCAATACTTACACTATCTCAAGTACTAATAATACTGGTGAGACTGCAAGTCTTAATACTCACAAGGGCAATGATACAGATGTAGTATTGACAAGCTCGACTCCATATATTACTGTGACAGCAGAGACTGAGAGTTCAATCGTAGTTACTTATCACTACTTGCACACTATCAAGATTGAGTATCGCTAAACTTAAAAGATAGATATTACACACTCCGCCCCGCTTTTGAAGTGGGGCGGATGTTTTTTTTTTGGGGGGGGATGGGGGGAATGCAGAATGGGATAGGATTAGATAGGATTAGATAGGATTAGATAGGATTAGATAGGATTAGATAGGATGTCCTCTCCTATAATCTCCTATTTAAGCACCGCAGGTGCGTTCCTATAAAGCCGACAAAGTCGGCGAATCCCATCAAGTCCCATCAAATCCTAAAAAAAAACACCACCGAAAAGTTGTTAAATCTCCTTTTTCTTGCTATTTTTGTAATGATGAAAACTCTCTCCTCAAATACAGGTAGTTATCGTAAATTGAAGGCTTATCGTAAGGCTGAGGTGATATACGACCTTACATACTATTTTTGCGAAAAGTATCTTAAGCGTGGCGACCGCACTATCGATCAAATGGTGCAAGCGGCTCGCTCAGGCAAGCAGAATATCGTCGAGGGTAATGCCGTGGCAACAACTTCGACCGAAACTTTTTTGAAGCTTTTGGGCGTGGCAAGAGGTAGTTTACAAGAGCTGTTAAAGGACTATGAAGATTATCTGCGAGTTCGCCATCTGCGATTGTGGGAGCCAAGCTATGTTGAGGTTGATGCAATGCGAAGGCTCGGCATAGAACACGAGAAGAGTGGATATTTTCTCGAATTGGCGCAAACTCGTAGCGATGAGGTCGTTGCCAATATGGTTATAGTGCTGATATATCAAGCTGATACTTTGCTCAATGGCTATATCCAAAGTCATTACAATAAGTTTCTGCAAGAGGGTGGCTTTCGCGAGAAGTTGGCTTGAGAGAGATTGGCTTGTCGCAATAATAAATAGGACTTAATAGGATAGAATAGGACCGCAATCAGAGATTGCTCGAATAGAACAGAATATCCTATTGGCTCCTATTTAAGCACCGTAGGTGCGCTCCTATTCAATCCTATAAAGTCGGCAAGGTCGGCGTTTCCCATCAAATCCCATAAAATCCCACAAATAATTCTGCATTTTGAAAATTTTTCTTATCTTTGTGCGATTGTAGAAACAAAAAATAGCTCCTTGAAGTTATGTTGAGCAGAAGAATACTCAGAACTAAGGTTGTAAAGGCAGTGTATGCGCACACACAGTGCGAGGGTTTGACTCCCGCTGCAAGCGAGAAGAATCTCGTTACATCCATCAATAAAGCCTACGACCTCTATTTTCACCTACTCGCTCTCGTTCCCGAGATTGCCGAGTATGCTGCCGAGCGTATCCGCATTGGCGAGAATAAGAAGTTACCCACATACGATGACCTCCACCCAAACCGCAAATTTGTGGAGAACAAGGCTATTGTACGCCTCGTCGAGGATGAGGGTTTGCAGGCCGAGTTGAAGGCACGAAAGTTGTCGTGGAAGGATAATCGCGACCTTATCGTGGCACTCTACAACGCCTTGATTCGTCAGCCGTTCTATATGAAGTATATGGCTTCGGACGAGCGTTCGTTCCGTGAGGATGCACAGCTCGTGTCGGACATCTATATGACTATGCTCGAGGAGTTCGAGCCACTCGAGTCGGCTTTGGAGTCGCAGTCTATCCTTTGGAACGACGACCTCGGCTTCGTTCTTACAATGGTATCGCGTACGGTGTTGTCTATGCGCGAGAGCCACGAGGAGATTAAGCTTATGGAGCAGTTCAAGAGCGACGAGGATCTCGACTATGCAAAGACATTGCTTCGCTTCACTATTGCGGGCTACGACCGTATCTCGCTTTTGTTGGACAACTCTATGCAGAATTGGGATATCGAGCGCGTGGCGTTGATGGATCAGATTATTCTCATCACAGCCATTGCCGAGGCGGAGAACTTCCCTTCGATTCCGGTGCGCGTTACTATGAACGAGTATATCGACATTGCCAAGTGCTATTCAACCGAGTCGAGTGGTAGCTTCATCAATGGTATTCTCGACCGTATGATTGCTCGCCTTACCGACGAGGGTAAGATTGTAAAGTCGGGCAAGGGTCTATTGTAAAGAAAAACCAAAGAATATTAGTATAAACCAATTAAAAACACAAAACTATGATTAATTTGTTTCAGGGTGCAGAGGTTGTAGAGCAGACTGCACAGCAGGCTGGCGAGGCATTAAATGCAGCTGCTACACAGGCAACAGAGGTTGTAAACGAGGTTGCACAGACAGCCCCTCAGGGCGGCAGCGGATGGTCGTTCTGGATTATGATCATCGCTATGATCGCTATCATGTACTTCTTTATGTGGCGTCCAGAGTCTAAGCGTCGCAAGGAGGCTCAGAAGTTCCGCGATGGTCTTAAGGCTGGCGACAAGGTTATCACTGCTGGTGGTATCTACGCTGTAGTAAAGAAGGTTGAGGAGACTTCGCTCCTTATCGAGGTTGATAGCAACGTAACCCTTCGTATCGACAAGGGTATGGTTGTTGCTGCACCACAGACTGCAGAGAACAAGTAAGATAGAGGCCCTTCAATAGGGTATTCTATTACAACATTTCGGTCGTTGAGATGTCTACATACAAGTAAGTATGCTGCATATTCAACGACCGAATTACACTCATAAACAAATACCATTAACCTAAATAGAGTATGAAAAAACTGATTTTTTCTTTTGTAGCTCTTGCTATGGCGACCACAGCTTTCGCCGCAAAGAAGAGCGAGATGATTAGCTGGGAGGAGGCAACTCTCAAGGCTAACGAGGTGCTTCAGACCCTCACACTCGAGGAGAAACTCAACATGACCCACGGTCATAACAAGTTCTTCCTTCCGGGAGCTCCAGCAAAGGGCCTTCCACACGTATTTATGGTAGACGCTTCGGCAGGTGTGCGTATCAACCACTCGTTGCCAGTGCCTGACGAGGTGCGTCACCCCGAGAAGACCACTCAGTTCCCTGCAAATATTGCTCTTGCATCGACCTTCAACCCCGAGTTGGCAAAGGCTTATGGCGAGGCTGTAGGCTACGAGACTCGTATGGCAGGTGCAGGCGTATTGCTCGGCCCAGGTATGAACATCTATCGTTCGTCGCAGTGCGGTCGTAACTTCGAGTATCTCGGCGAGGATCCATACTTGGCTGCTCGTATGGTCGAGAACTACGTTGTAGGTATGCAGGGCACAGGTACTATGGCTTGCTTGAAGCACTTCCTCTGCAACAACACCGAGTTCTATCGCAAACTGTCGAACTCGATTGTTGATGAGCGTGCTATCATGGAGATCTATACCCCTGCTTTCAAGGCGGGTATCGACGCAGGTGCAGGTTCGGTTATGACTGCCTATAACCAAGTAAATGGCGAGTGGTGCGGTCAGAGCAAGTATGTTATCACCGACCTCCTTCGTGGCACACTCGGCTTCAAAGGCTTGGTAATGACCGACTGGCGTTCGATCTACGACTGGAAGAAGCTCGTTCTTTCGGGTCAGAACGTCGAGATGCCAGGTAATCCAAACGAGTTCTATCACATCAACAATATCCCTGATTTGATTGCTAAGGGCGAGTTGACCGAGAAGAATATCGACGATATGATTCGTCCGATGATTGCCACTTGCATCCGCTACGGTTTGTACGAGCGTTTCAGAAATGGCCAGCCAAATGAGGAGGCTCTCGAGGCTAAGTTCCCTCACCACGAGGCTGTTTCGTATCAGACTGCAGCCGAGGGTGCAGTGTTGTTGAAGAACAATGGCATCCTTCCGTTGAAGCAGGGCAAGAACGTATTGCTCGTAGGCCGTTGGGCAAAGACCGCTCCACAGGGTGGTGGCTCGTCTAAGGTTAAGGGCTTCAACCAGGTCACTTCGGAGCAGGCTCTCTTGAACTCGCTCCGCGCAAAGGTTACGGCTATCGAGAAGCCAAACTTCATTCAGTTGCAGAATGCCGACGTTGTAATCGTGGCTACAGGTACCTACGACAGCGAGGGTACCGAGCGTCCATTCGAGATGGAAGAGGAGGACGAGGCATTGGTACGTATGGCTTGCGCTGCTAACAAGAATGTTGTAGTGTTGGTTCTCTCGGGCTCGGGTATCAATATGAGCGCATGGAATGACAAGGCTGCAGCTATCATCTACGGCTGGTATCCAGGTCAGAGCGGTATGCAGGCTATTGCCGACATTATGGTTGGTAAGGTCAATCCATCGGGCAAGCTCCCTGCAACCATCGAGAAGTCGTTCAAGGATTCGCCAGCATATGGTATGATTCCGAACGGTGCATCGCTTCGCAAGGCTAAGGGTAACCCTAACGAGTTGTGGTTTGCTCCTAAGACCTACGACGTACACTACAACGAGTCGGTATTGGTAGGTTATCGTTGGTACGAGTCGAAGAACATCGAGCCTCTCTACCCATTCGGTTATGGTTTGTCGTACACCACTTTCGAGTTCGGCAAGGCTAAGGCTGCAAAGAAGATCTCGGCAGAGAAACCGTTGAAGGTGAGCGTTCGTTTGGAGAATACTGGTAAGATGGCGGGCGCTGAGGTTGTTCAGCTCTACGTTCAGGAGAATAACCCAACCGTACTCCGCCCAAAGAAGGAGTTGAAGGCGTTCAAGAAGGTACACCTCGAGGCCGGAGCTAAGACCACCGTTACATTCGAGTTGAACCACTCGGATTTGGCATTCTGGAACGACAAGACCCACGCTTGGGAGGTGAATAAGGGAACTTATACGCTCCACATCGGAAATTCGTCGGCTAATATCACATCGACCTGCGAGGTGGTATTTGAGTAGAAAATCACATTTTTATTATACGAAAAGGGGGCTGTTGCCCCCTTTCTTATTGTATATATGAGAAAAAGGTTTATATTTGCAAAAAAAATAATATAAATCGAATTTGTAGCCAATGAAGAAAGTTATCTCCTTCTCGTTGATGTTGATGATAGGTTTGGCACTATCGCAACTTCTACCAAATGCTATGGGCGACTCGTACGCCGAGCTGAAACATATGGTAGAGGTTATGCTTGGTGTCTGCTTGGCATTTATCATGATAAATGTTGGCCGAGAGTTCGAAATCGACAAGTCGAACACCAGAGTCTACGTCAAGGACTACCTCGTGGCGATGTTGGCTGCGGCTTTGCCGTGGATATTCATTGCCATCTACTACATCTTTGCTCTTATGCCACAGGAGTATTGGGGCGAGGGTGCGACGTGGAAGGAGTCGCTTCTGTTGAGCCGTTTTGCTGCACCTACATCGGCCGGAATCTTGTTCTCGATGTTGGCTGCCATGCAGTTGCAGAAGAGCTGGATATACCAAAAGGCACAGACCTTGGCCATCTTCGATGACCTTGATACCATCATCCTGATGGTGCCATTGCAGGTGGCGATGATTGGCGAGATGAACTGGCAGATGGCGGTGATGTTGCTTACAATCTTTGGAATGTTCTATGTGGGTTGGAAGTATATGTCGCGCTTCGAGATGCCACAGAATTGGTACGCGGTGTTCACCTATGCAGCACTCGTTTATGGCGCTACATACCTTATCTACGTAGTGACAAACCACTTCTTTGGCGAGAAGGGTGCCATCCATATCGAGGTGCTTTTGCCAGCCTTTATCTTCGGTATGGTGATTAAGAATCGCCACATTGGGGGACGCACCGAGGAGCGTGTTACAACCCTAATCTCGGTTGTCTTTATGCTTTTGGTGGGTATGAGCATGCCACTCATCGACTTCAATGCTACGGCGCCTGTTGCGGATGAGGCGGCGAGCCATCTCTCCTCCATCCCTATGATGTCGGGCTGGGAGATTGCCTTCCACGTCTTGATTGTAACGCTCCTGTCCAACTTGGGTAAACTAGCACCTATGCTCTTCTATCGCGACCGCTCGCTCACCGAACGCTTGGCTTTGTCTGTCGGAATGTTCGCTCGCGGCGAGGTTGGCGCAGGTGTAATCTTCATTGCCCTAGGATATAATATCGGAGGGCCGATACTTCTGATTTCGGTTCTGACCCTAGTGCTGAACTTGGTACTGACAATCGGATTTGTCTATATGGTGAAATACTTAGCACTAAAACAAGAAAGAGTAGCGTAGGCTACTCTTTCTTGTTTTATCTATTGGCTAGGTACCACGCTACGGTCTTTCGTATTCCCTCTTCGAATTGTAGCGATGGCGACCATCCGAGTTCGCGCTGAAGTTTCGACGAGTCGATGGCATAGCGGAGGTCGTGACCTGCTCTGTCGGTGACGTAGGTTATGAGCGGTAGTGAATGTCCCTCCTCGTTGCCGAGTTGACTATCCACCTCCTTGATTAACAACTTTATAAGGTCTATGTTGCGCCACTCGTTGTTGCCGCCAATGTTGTAGGTCTCGGCAACGCCTCCATTGTGGAATATGAGGTCTATGGCGTAGGCGTGATCCTCAACATAGAGCCAATCGCGCACATTCTCGCCCTTGCCATATACAGGCAGAGGCTTGCCCTCGCAGATGTTCTGAATGAATAGCGGTATCAGCTTCTCGGGGTATTGATTTGGGCCATAATTGTTCGAGCAGTTCGATATCACGGTAGGCATTCCGTAGGTGTCGTGGAAGGCGCGTACGAAGTGGTCGCTCGAGGCCTTCGATGCTGAGTATGGCGAGTGAGGTGCGTAGGGCGTATCTTCGCGGAACATACCTCCGTCCAACTCCAACGCTCCATAAACTTCGTCGGTGGATATGTGGTAGAAACGCTTGCCCTCGTAACGCTCGGGAAGGCTCTCCCAATAGTGATGTGCCGCTTGCAGTAGCGAGAGCGTGCCCAAGACATTTGTGGTTGCAAATTCGAATGGATTCTCGATAGAACGGTCCACGTGGCTCTCGGCGGCAAGGTGGATAATGCCGTCGATGCTATGCTCTTTCAGTAGCGAGAGCACCGCCTCGAAGTTGCAGATATCCTCCTGCACGAAGGTGTAGTTCGCGTACGCCTCCACATCGCGCAAGTTGTCGAGATTGCCCGCATAGGTCAATTTGTCGATGTTTACGATGTTGTAGTCGGGGTAGCGCGTAACAAAGCGACGCACCACGTGCGAGCCAATAAAGCCCGCTCCACCTGTGATTAATATGTTGCGCTTAGCCATATATTATTTGTTGTCAAGTCGTTTTATACACTCTGTAAGCGACACCCTCCATTCGGGTATTACTTTGCCAAATGTTGCAATGAATAGCCCCTTGTCGAGCACCGAGTATCGAGGTCGCTTGGCCTTGGTAGGGTAGTCGGCAGTGGTGCAAGGTGCGATATGACACTTGTCGTTACCGCTCAATCTAGCAATCTCGACGGCAAAGTCGTACCACGAGCACTCGCCAATGTTGGAGTAGTTGTATGTGCCAGTTTTTGCGAGTTGGTCGCTCTCGATAATTTCGACAATAGCCTTGGCGAGGTCGCCCGCATAGGTTGGTGTGCCTAGTTGGTCGGCCACAACCCTTATCTCTTGGCGTGTGGAGGTGAGCTCGCGTATTGTCTTTACGAAGTTGCGCCCAAACTCGGAGTAGAGCCACGATGTTCGCAGAATTATGTGCTTGCATTCCGACTCGGCAATGGCCCTCTCGCCAGCCCACTTGGTGCGCCCGTAGGCGCCGAGTGGTGCAGCCTCTGCATCTTCGGTATATGGCTCGCTTGCCTCGCCCGAGAGGATGTAGTCGGTCGAAATGTGGATGAGTGTAGCGTTGTGGCGTTGGCACGCTTTGGCAAGTAGTGCTACGGCCTTGTGGTTTATCTCGTCGGCCAAAGCCTCGTTCTCCTCGGCCATATCTACGGCGGTGTAGGCGGCGCAATTTACCACTACATCAATCTTCTCCCTTTCGAAATAGGCATCAACGGCCTCCGATGAGGTGATGTCCAACTCCTTGATATCGGTAAAGCAATAGCGGTTGCTGCTCTCGGCACTCGCCAAGCGCAATGCAGTACCCAACTGCCCGTTTCCTCCCGTTACCAATATCGTCATAGTCTGTTATTCAAAAAGTGTTTCGCACTCGGCAAGTGTAGGGTAGTGCTTGTCCTTCTCCGAAAGAAGCGCCTCGTCGGCCTCTACATGCCAATCTATGCCGAGCGCAGCGTCGTTCCATAGGATGCCACCCTCGCTCTGCGGTGCGTAGTAGTTGTCGCATTGGTACTCCATTATCGCCTCGTCGCTCAATACCGAGTAGCCGTGAGCGAAGCCGTGCGGAATGAAGAGTTGACGATGATTCTCGTCTGAGAGTTCTACGGCAACGTGTTTGCCGAATGTTGGCGACGAACGGCGGATATCGACCACCACGTCGAACACTCGACCTTTCGTTACGCGCACCAACTTTGCTTGAGTGTGTGGCGGTAGCTGAAAATGTAGACCACGCACCACGCCTCGCGACGACTTGGCTTCGTTCTGTTGCACAAAGTGAATCGGGCAAACCTGCTCCGCAAAATCGCGCTTGGAGAAGGCCTCGAAGAAGTAGCCTCTGCTGTCGGCAAAGATGCGCGGCTCAATAATTACCACACCCTCAATATCTGTCTTGATAACCTTCATTATCGTCTGTGTTTCACCAAGTTTATCATATACTGACCGTAGGCGTTGCGCTTCATAGGCTCGGCCAAGCGAAGCATATCCTCGTCCGAAATCCATCCTTTGCGCCACGCAATCTCCTCCAAGCAGGCTACCTGCACACCCTGGCGCTTCTCGATAACCTCGATGAAGCTCGAGGCATCGAACAACGACTCCTGTGTGCCTGTGTCGAGCCACGCAAAACCTCGACCCATAATCTGCAACTCCAACTCGTTGCTCTGCAGAAAGGCCTCGTTTACGGAGGTAATCTCCAACTCACCACGCGCCGAAGGTTTCACTGCCTTGGCCACCTCTACCACCTTGTTAGGGTAGAAGTATAGACCAACTACAGCATAGTCCGACTTTGGCTCCGCTGGCTTTTCGATAATATTTGTAGGCTTACCCTCCTCGTCAATCTCCACTACGCCAAAGCGCGAAGGATCGGGTACGGCATAGCCAAATATGGTGGCTTTGTGCTCCTGCTCGGCCGTAGCAACGGCCTTCTGTAACATGCCCGAGAATCCCTGACCGTAGAAGATATTGTCACCCAAGACCATACATACCGAGTCGTCGCCAATGAACTCCTCGCCAATCAGGAAGGCTTGTGCCAAACCATCGGGCGAAGGCTGCTCGGCATACTCGAAGCGCACACCATACTCCGTACCATCGCCCAGCAGACGACGGAATGCAGGTAGGTCGTGCGGTGTCGAGATGATCAATATCTCGCGAATACCAGCCAACATCAATACCGAAATAGGGTAGTATATCATCGGCTTGTCGTATATAGGTAGCAACTGCTTGCTTATACCCTTTGTTATTGGGTACAAACGTGTTCCACTACCGCCAGCAAGTACAATTCCCTTCATATCTTAATGTCAAAATTGTTCTGATTGGCTCTTTTTGCACAAGTCTACGGTCGCTGAAATGCTCACATAGCCCTACTATGCTGCGCTTTCATCGCCTTGCCTTGCACAAAAATAGTTCAATCATCTCCAGTTTTTATCTCATTGGTTAATTAAACTCTCAACTCTCAACTTTTTCGATGTCTTCGGCCTTGATGCCCGATACCGATACGGCTATCACACCCTCGATGGCCACCACAAAACGCTTTGCGCGCTTGCCTTCAATCTTTGCAAGAACGCCCTCGCGGCCACATAGCGATCCCTGCGTGATGCGTACTCGCTCGCCCACCTCGAAGTGCACCTCCTCGCCCATGTGGAACTCGGCATCCTCCGTATCGTTGCAGATGGCTATGAATGCCTGCATCTGCTCGGTGGGTACCTCAATCGGTACGTTTCGTCCGTCGATGGGTTGCGTGATGTAGTGCAAGTATGGGATTTTGCCCTTTGCCTCTTGTATCACGTCGCGTTCTCCACATACGAAGATGAGGTCGCGCACCACGGGCACCATATCGGTCTTGATGCGTCGGCCAACCTTGGTGGTGCGCTTGCGCATTGGCACAAAACTCTCGATTTTTTGCATCTCGAGCAACCTCTGCGCCATCAGATTGCGCCCATACGTGGCACGCATAGCAAACCATTGCATATTTGCACTATCCGACATCATAACGCAAATATACAAATTTTATTCTCATCTACAAAAAAAATCCCGACTTACGTCAGGGATTAAATGGTAATGGCCTCTATTTTACTTGAACGAGATAATATCCTCCACGCCGTACTCCTTGTAGTGGGCCTCCAACTCGTCGTTGCGGTCGGAGAGGATGAGCAACTTGTCGCCTAACTGCAATTCGGCACCACCCTTCGGTACGAAGTAGTCGCCATCGCGGCACACCATCACCACAAGCGTATTGTCGGGCAGGGATACCTTGTTGAGTGTGTTACCTCCCGAGAGCATCTGCTCGGTGACGGCAATCTCGGTGAAGGCCGACTTCATCTTGTCCTGCAGGGCATCGCCAAACTTACTCTCCTTCTCGGCATAGGCCAGGCCGAAGATATTTGCCATGCTGCTGACTGTTGTGCCCTGTATCACAAGCGACATAATTGTCATAACGAATACCACGTTGAAGATGAGCTCCGCAGCCGGAATTCCCTCGACCAACGGATAGGTGGCAAAGATGATAGGCACAGCACCACGAAGTCCCACCCATGAGATATATCCTCGAGCCTTTCTCGAGAGCTTGCGGAATGGAGCCAAGCAGGCAATTGTAGCAATTGGACGTGCTACAAACATAAGGAATGCACCCGCCGATATGGCAAGGAATAGCACATTGGGCTGAAGTACGGCTCGTAGATCCACCAAGAGTCCGAGCATCAGGAACATCACAATCTGGAATAGCCACGTAATACCATCGAAGAAGGTGCCTACTGTGCGCTTGTTTACCATCTTGTTGTTTCCTACTATCAATCCCGCGATGTATACGGCTAAGTATCCGTTGCCCTGGATTAAGGAGGTGAACGAGAATGTGAAGAATACGCACGCTAGCAACAACACCGAGTAGAGCGAGGCGTTGTCGATGTTGATCTTGTTCATCACCCACACCGATGCGCGACCGAAGAGGTATCCCGCCAAAGCACCTACCGCCATCTGCACCACAAACATAAGTAGTGCTCCGCCTATGCTAATCTGCTCGCCACTGCCTCCAATCATCTGAATCAGAAGTATCACGAGGATATAGGCCATAGGGTCGTTCGAGCCGCTCTCCAACTCGAGTAGTGGACGTAGATTCTCCTTAAGACCTTGGCGACGTGTTCGCAGGATGGAGAATACCGAAGCCGAGTCGGTAGATGATATTGTCGAGGCAAGGAGCAACGCCAATGGGAACGATAGTGCAACGTCTAGTTTAAATAGCGGAGCTATCAGATAGATGAAACTTCCGAGCAGTAGGGCAGTGCCCAATACGCCCGCCGTGGCTAGGGTTATACCCTCGGTTAGCACGGGACGAATCTCCGAAAATTTGGTATCCATACCGCCCGAGAAGAGTATGATACAGAGCGAAATCATACCCACGAACTGGGTTAGTTCGGGCGACTTGAACTCTATGAAGTCGTAGCCGAAGAAGAGACCTACGGCCAAGAAGAGGAGGAGAGCCGGCGCATTGAAGCGATAGGCAACCTTACCTGCCATCACTGCAACAAAAAGAAGTATTGCTCCGATTAATAGTAAATGCTCCATATAGTTCTATCTCCCGAATTCTTTGTGTTTATTGCGGAATAAATGTGTATGTGATGGTGCCCTGTTGCTTGGTAGGGGCGTTGTGGTTAATGTCGAATGTAGAGCGCAATGCAGCATCGCGTGCTGTGGCTCGCATGCACTCGTCGCCACCCTCGATAACAACCGCAGCGATAACCTTGCCACTCTGGTTCAAGGTGGCTGAGACTTTAACTACACCTCCGCCCTCGCAGCGGTATGCTGGCTTTATGAGGTGCTTGCTGTAGCGCACAGGGTCTTTGAACGAGAAATCTACCGTTACCTGTCCCTTGCGCTTCACGTTCTTTGTCTCGCTGCTGCTCTCGCCCTTCGACTGACTCTTGCCTGCGGCACTAGCCTTTATCACTCCCTTTTCGTAGGCCTCGCGGTTGGCTCTCATCTCGCGTTCGGTGGCCTCGGCTGCGGCGTTCAGCTCCGATACGTCGGTGCCCTTCTCGTCCTCGAGACTCTCGTTTAGGGCGTTCTCGTTCGAGGAGAGGTTACGCACCGAGCTCCAGTCGATATCGCTCTTTTGACGAATCTCCTCCTCGAGTCGCTCCTTCTCTTGCAGAATCTCCTCGATTGAAGGCTGCTCCTCACCGAAATCTATGTAGATAGTGTTGGGAATTTCAGGGGTCGAAGTGTCGATTTTGGCCACTACAAAGACAATCGCAAAGACAAGAAATGCTATGAGCGTAACGCACAAACCCACACGGTTGTCGTATATCCAGTTGATGGGGTCCTCGTTGCGATTGTCAAATGGCAATCGCAACCTCTGCGGACGCGGACGGCGAGGTTGTTGCGGACGGTTTTGATTGCTATTTTTTTGTTGTTCCATAGTGGGTGTGCAAAATCGCTTGCAAATTTAATAAAATTAAGAAAAAAATACTATCTTTGTGGTGATTATACTTATACTTTTGCATAAAAAAGAATATTATGTCTGCAAAACAGAATACATTGGGTGCGCCGATTACCTTCTCGGGTAAGGGCTTGCACACCGGTAGCCAGGTTACAATGACAGTAAATCCTGCGCCCGAAAATCATGGTATCGTATTTCGTCGTGTAGATATCGAGGGCGAGCCTTCGGTGCCAGCATTGTGCGAATATGTTGTGGATACTTCGCGTGGTACAACCATCGCCAAAGGAGAGGCTCGCGTGAGCACCATCGAGCATATTATGTCGGCTCTGTGGACCCTTGGTGTGGATAACGCCTTGGTCGATATCAACGCTCCCGAGACCCCAATTATGGATGGCTCGGCGCGCGAGTATGCTGCCGAGATTTTGCGAGTAGGCGTGGTCGAGCAGTCGGCTCTGCGTCGCTACTACGAGGTGACCGAGAAGCAGGTCTATGCCATTCCTGAGAAGGGCGTTATGTTGGCCATCTATCCTAACGAGGAGTTCTCGGCTGCGGTACATATCGACTTCAATTCGAAGATTATTGGCAATCAGTATGCTACATTCAGCGCCGATGACGACTATACCGAAAATATAGCACCAAACCGAACTTTTGTCTTTTTGCACGAAATCGAGATGTTGGCTGCAGCGGGCTTGGTTAAGGGTGGCGATGTAGATAATGCCATCGTCATTGTCGAGAATCCAGTTACCGACGAGCAGTTACAGCGACTCTCAACCCTCTTCAATAAGAAGGAGATTCGAGTTACAGGCGGCTATTTGAATAACCTCGAGCTTCGCGCTACCAACGAGATGGCGCGCCATAAGTTGCTCGATTTGCTTGGCGACTTTGCGTTGCTCGGTATGCGTATCAAGGGTAGCGTAATGGCAACCCGTCCGGGCCACTTCGCCAACACCGAGTTTATGAAGCAGATTCACTCGACCATTCGTCGCGAGGGCGTTAAGCCGCGCTTCAAGTACGATGCACGCAAGGCTCCGTTGTACGATATTGTCGACATCAAGCGAATGTTGCCTCACCGCTTCCCATTCTTGTTGGTCGACAGAATCTACCATATGGACGAGAATTCGGTGGCAGGTATCAAGCAGGTTACCATCAACGAGCCATTCTTCCAGGGCCACTTCCCAAATGAGCCTATTATGCCAGGCGTGCTTATCGTCGAGGCTATGGCGCAGTGTAGCGGCATCATTGGTATGAGCAAGATTGAGGACCCAGAGAGCTATTCGACCTACTTCCTCCGCATCGACAATGTTCGCTTCCGCCACAAGATTGTTCCGGGCGATACAATGCAGATTGAGTGTACGATGGTTACACCGCCATATCGCAATATCTCGTCGGTGGAGTGTAAGGTCTTTGTGGGTGAGACTCTCGCTTGCGAGGCTACAATCATGCTGCAGATTGTGAAGAAGAAGTAGGCAGAAAGCTTTTTGGGGAGATAGGAGTTTGGAGATAGGAGATAGGAGATAGGAGTTTGCCCCTAACGCCTCTAACGCCCCAAATTAAACTTTTAACTTTGAATTTTTAACTTTTAACTTTAGATATGATTAGTCCTTTAGCTTATGTTCATCCCGATGCTAAGTTGGGTGAGAATGTTACAGTAGAGCCATTTGCATATATCGCGGGCGATGTTGAGATTGGCGATGATTGCTGGATTGGCCCAGGTGCCGTTATTCACGACGGTGCACGCATCGGCAAGCGCAACAAGATTCACACTGCAGCTTCTATTGCTTGCCTTCCGCAGGATTTGAAGTTCATTGGCGAGAAGACCACCGCCGTAATTGGCGACGACAACGATATCCGCGAGTATGTAACCATCAGCCGTGGTACCGCTTCGCGCGGAACAACCGTTATCGGCAATGGCAACCTTTTGATGGCCTATGTGCACATCGGACACGACGACGTTGTGGGTAGCCACTGCGTTATCGCAAACCGTGTGTCGTTGGCTGGCGAGGTTGAGCTTGGCGACTGGGCCGTTATTGGTGGCCACTCGGCAGTGCACCAGTGGTGCAAGATTGGCGACCACTGTATGATTCAGGGCGGTTCGTTGGTACGTCAGGATGTGCCACCATTCGTAACCATGCGCGAGACGGGTAGCTATGCAGGTATCAATAAGATTGGCTTGCAGCGCCGTGGTTTCACCGAGGAGCAGATTTCGAACATCTATGCTACTTGCCGCATCATCTTCCAGAGTGAATTGAACTTCTCGCAGGCTTGCGACGAGGCTGAGAAGAGCGTACCGCAGTGCCCTGAGCGAGATGCTGTTGTGGCGTTTGTTCGTGCATCGAAGCGTGGTGTAATCAAGAAGTTCCATCGTTAGTATGCGCGTAGCACTCTTTGTACCTTGCTTTGTGAATGCCCTCTATCCCGAGGTTGGCGAGGCGTCGTATCGTCTGCTGACTTCGCTCGGTTTGGAGGTGGATTATCCATTGGAGCAGACCTGTTGTGGTCAGCCTATGGGTAATGCTGGCTACGAGAAGGATGCCGAGCCTTTAGCAAAGCGTATGGAGGAGCTATTCGCCGAGTACGACTATGTAGTTGGCCCTTCGGCAAGTTGTGTTTCGTTTGTGCGCGAGGCCTATCCGCGCCTTACGCATCACGACGATAAGCACGAGTGCCTCTCGAGCCGCATCTACGAGATTTGCGAGTTCTTGCACGACGTGGTTAAGCCCGCGTCACTCAAGGCTCGTTTCCCACATAAGGTGTCGATTCATAACTCCTGCCACGGTGTGCGCCTTATGCACTTGAGCGCACCGAGTGAGGAGAATATTCCCTACTACTCGAAGTTGCGCAATCTACTCTCGCTGGTCGAGGGTGTCGAGATTGTCGAGCCCGAGCGACGCGACGAGTGCTGCGGCTTTGGCGGATTGTTCTCCATCGAGGAGAGTGCCGTGTCGGCGCGTATGGGACACGACAAGGTGCAGCGACACATCGCTACGGGGGCTGAGTATATCACAGGTGCCGACTCGTCGTGCCTGATGCATATGCAGGGCGTTATTGAGCGCGAAAAGTTGCCTATCCGCACCAAACATATTGTAGAAATCTTAACCGCCGAAGAATGAGCTATCACGCAAAGAAGGCAAAGGCCTTTCTGAAGAACGAGGAGCGTGCTTCGTGGCACGATAGAGCCCTCTATGCGGTGCGCGAGAAGCGTGACCGCCAGGCCTGCTCGCTGCCCGAGTGGGAGGAGTTGCGTTGCGCTGCTTCGGCAATCAAGGAGCATACCTTGTCGCACTTGGCCGACTATCTCGAGATGTTCGAGCGCAATGCTACAGCCAATGGCATAGTGGTGCATTGGGCGCAGTCGGGCGAGGAGATGAATGCCATCGTTGCTCAAATTATGGAGGAGCGAGGTGCAAAACATCTTGTCAAGTCGAAGTCTATGTTGGCCGAGGAGTGTGACCTTGCTCCTTATCTCGAAAAACGTGGTGTAGAGGTTGTTGAGACCGACTTGGGCGAGCGCATCGTTCAGTTGATGCACTGCCCACCAAGCCATATAGTTTTGCCCGCCATCCACATCAAGCGCGAGGAGGTGGGCGAGTTGTTCGAGGAGAAACTCGCCACTGAAAAGGGCAATTCCGACCCTACATATCTCACCCACGAGGCGCGTAAGCATCTCCGCGAGAAGTTCCTCTCGGCCGATGTCTCGATGACGGGCGTGAACTTCGCCATCGCCTCGGAGGGCGCGTTTGCAGTCTGCACCAACGAGGGTAATGCCGATATGGGTACATCGTTCACCGATACGCATATCGCCATTATGGGCTTGGAGAAGATTGTTCCTAATATGGAGTCGTTGGGCGTTTTTACCCGTCTATTAGCGCGTTCAGCAACGGGTCAACCGATTACAACCTATACCTCCATCTATCGTAAACCAGAGGAGGGCAAGCAGATTCACCTTGTCATTGTGGATAATGGCCGTACCGAGTCGCTTGCAGACGAGGAGCATCGCAATATGCTCAAGTGTATGCGATGCGGTGCATGTATGAATACCTGCCCTGTATATCGTCGTACGGGAGGCTACTCCTACTCCTACTTTATTCCGGGGCCGCTCGGCATAAATCTCGGAATGTTGCGCTCGCCGGAGGCTTATGGCGGCAATGTTTCGGGCTGCTCATTGTGCTATTCGTGTTCGGGTGTCTGCCCTGCAAAGGTCGATTTGGCCGAGCAGATCTACAAGTGGCGTCAGCAGATGTCGCCGCTTGGTGTGGCCGACGCCAAGAAGAAGATGATGGTGAAGATGATGAATCTTTTGATGCGCAACCCTAAACTCTTCAATTCGGCGTTGAAGGTTGCCCCATACATCCCACGCTTTATATATAATAACGGTATGAACCCTTGGTGCCGCTCAGGACGCGAGATGCCACACTTTGCATCAAAGAGCTTCCGCGTATTGTGGCGCGAGGGTAAAATCAAGAAGGAGGAGTAACGATGAGTGCAAGAGAAGATATATTGGCTCGCCTGCGTGGCGTGGCTGTAGAGGATAAGGCAATGCCCGAGTTGTCCTCCATCGAGTCTATTCGTTTCGAGGGTAAGGTGGCGCACTTTACCGAGATGGTAAAGGCAGTGGGCGGTGAGGTCGTCGAGATGGCGGAATCGCTCGAGCAGACCCTTGCCGAGTGTGGTGTCGATTGTGCAAACCTCGTCTCTCCGTTGGCAGAGTTGCCACAGGCGGTAAATCCCGATGCCGTGGAGGATGTTCACGACCTCGGCGGTGACTACACCTCGGTGGTGCGTGGCAAGATTGGCGTGGCCGAGAATGGCGCGGTGTGGGTGCCCGTAGAGGGTAACCGCAAGGCCCACTTGTTTGCTTGCAAACACCTTGTAATAGTGCTTGACAAGAGTGCGATTGTGGATACTATGCACGATGCGGTAGCGCATCCATCGTTCAAGGCGGTAGGCTACGGAGCCTTTATCTCGGGCCCATCCAAGACTGCTGATATCGAGCAGGCGCTGGTGATGGGCGCGCACGGAGCAATGAGAGCGACTATAATTTTATACTAACCAAAATGTTACTACAACTATGAAAAAATTATTACTTGTGGCAATGTTGCTTTGTGGCGTCTACTCGGCACAGGCAGTCAAGATTATTCACGGCCCTTATCTTCAGGCAGTTTCCGATACCGAGGCTACCGTTATGTGGGTGACCGACACAAAGGCGTTGTCGTGGGTGGAGGTTGCACCGGACGATGGCACCAACTTCTACCACGTGGAGCGTCCGCAGTTCTACCAGACCTATCTCGGTAAGCGTGTCTATGGTACAGTTCATCAGATTCGTATCACAGGCCTCGAGCCAGGTAAGACCTATCGCTATTCGACTTCGTCTAAGGAGGTTGTCGACATCAAGGGTCACCGCGTAACCTATGGTCACGTGGCTACAACAAAGGTCTATGGCAAGAATTTCAACAACATCTTCACTACGCTCGACCCTAAGAAGGAGTCGACACAGTTTGTGATGTTGAACGACATCCACGCCAAGCAGGAGAAGATGGATGCCTTGCTCAACACCCTCGAGCCTGGCAAGACCGATATGGTATTCTTCACTGGCGATATGGTTAGCATGGTGCCTACCGAGGAGATTCTCTTCCAGGGCTTTGTGGATTTGGCAGTTAGCCGCTTCGCTAAGCAGGTGCCTTTCTACCTCGCACGTGGTAACCACGAGACTCGCGGTCTCTTTGCTACAAGCTTCTTGACCTACTTCCCAACCCTTTCGGGTATGCCTTACTACACACTCAAGCATGGCGATGTATTCTATATCGTTCTCGATGGCGGCGAGGATAAGCCAGATAGCTGCCTCGAGTACTACGAGACTGCACAGTACGACAACTACCGCAAGGCCGAGGCCGAGTGGCTCAAGAAGGTGGTCGAGAGCGACGAGTGCAAGAATGCAAAGTACCGCATTGTGGTTATGCATATGCCGCCAATCGGAGGTAAGAATATGTGGCACGGCCCTAAGCACGCGGGCGAGTGCTTCTTGCCTATTCTCAACAAGGCAAACATCACCGTTATGCTCTCGGGTCACACCCACAAGTATTCCTACAATACTCCCGAGACCACCGATGCCGAGTTCCCAATTCTTGTGAATGCTCACAATACAGCCCTCAAGGCAAATGTTACCAAGAATGGCGTAATTATCGATGTGATCGATATGTCAGGCTCGGTAAAGCATACACACCAATTCAAATAGCCTTTTCCGAAAGGTGATATAAGCAGAGAGGTCTCGGATGTCCGAGACCTCTCTTTGTGTAAATAGGTGCTATATCCAACTATTTAGCTGGCTCTGCCTGTGGGCAACCTGCGCAACAAGTAGGCTGTGCTGACTGAGGGCACTCTGCTGCCTGTGGGCACTCAACTTGCTTAGCGGCCTTCGAGCAGGTCTCACTCTTTGGACACACGGCACACTTCTCTGGCGAACAAGGAGTCTTTGGGCACTCCGCCTTCTTGGTGCAATCTACGCACTCAACCTTGCCACCCTGACAGCAAGCTTCGCCACAAGCGCCCTTCTTTGTCTGGCCCGAACAAGCTACCATAACTACAGCTGCGATGGCGATAATCGCCAATGTCATAATCTTCTTCATAGCAGTATATTTTTGGTTTAACATCAAAAATCCACTTACAAATATAGTGAATTAGTTTTATAATTCCAATTATTTTCTCTATATTTGTGGTAAATAGTACAATTATGGAGTTGAAAGAGAGATTTTTGAAGTATGTCGCTATGGGTACTATCCCTGCCACCAAGGGCAAGGATGTGCGCCCTCGCAATCTACTTCACCGTTCACTCCTTTAAGGCAAAGAGGGAGGAGTAATAAGTTTCGCTGACTCAACAAAATCGCATCAACCATAATGAGACAGACTCTTTTACCGTTATTGGTGCTTATCAGCCTAATATGCTCTTGTTGCAGGTCAAACAAGCAGTGCAACATAGCATCGCTTCGCACCGAGATTATTCCACAGCCACTCTCGCTCGTTAAGGGTGAGGGCTGTTTCACAATCGACGCTCATACCACGCTCATCTGTGACACAGAGGTTGAGAAGATCGCCGACTATTTGCGTACCTACCTTCCGATAGATGGCGACAAGGCTGTCAAGGAGAAGAGTATCCGCCTTACGCTTGACAAAGAGCTCGGAGCAGAGGAGTACGCACTCTCGGTAGATGCAAGTGGCATCGCAATCTGCGGAGGTGCATACGGAGGTGTATTCAATGGTGTTCAGACGCTGTTGCAGCTGCTGCCTCACGACATATATAGCAAGAGTGCCAAGCTTCCAATGAGTGTGCCTTATGTAGAGGTAAAGGATAAACCACAATACGACTATCGTGGTCTGTTACTCGATGTGGCTCGCACCTTCCAGCCTGTCGATGAGGTTAAGCGCGTCATCGACTATATGGCTTATCTTAAACTAAACAAGTTGCACCTCCACCTTGTAGATAACCCTGCTTGGCGCATAGAGATCAAGAAATATCCGAAGTTCGCAAAGGTAGGCGGTTTCCGTGGTGGCGATTCGCCACTACACCCCATTCACGGAAGTTTCGACCAAAAACATGGAGGCTACTACACCCAAGAGGAGTTACGCGACATAGTAGCCTATGCTGCCGAGCGTAACATCGAAGTGATTCCAGAGATTGATATGCCTGGCCATAGCAAGGCTCTTGGTGCTATTCACCCCGACATTCTCTGCAACTATACACCCGATACAAGCAATACCAACGGAATAGATATTCGCAATTCGTGGTGTGTAGCTAAGGAGTCGAACTACACCTTGATAGAGGATATAGTGAAGGAGTTGGTCGAGATATTCCCATCGGAGTATCTCCACATCGGCGGCGACGAAGTTCGCTTTAGTTGTTGGGAGCCGTGTCCCGATTGTCAGAAGTTGATGAAGGAGAAGGGGCTCAAAGATGGTCATCAACTCGAACAGTACTTCCTCAACCGCGTGAGCAAGATTCTTGCAAAACACAACCGCAAGTCTATGGTATGGGACGAAGCCGTTGAGGGTAGTATGTTGGATAAATCGACTTTGGTTTGCGGCTGGCGACATAAATCAAATGTCAAGGGTTGGATTAACTCTATCAAGAGTGGCTATCAGACCATCGTTATGCCATCGCACGTCTTCTACCTCGACAAACGTCAGTCACCGCACGAACGCGGACATCGCTCTACTTTGGGCGTTTCGCTCAAAACAGTCTGTGACTTTTCGATTGAGAGTGCAAATTTCACCCCCGACGAGACCAAATGTATCGCAGGCATAGAGGGTGCTTTTTGGAGCGAGACATATCTGCCAAACATAACCTCTGAACGCCATTTCTCCGACTATATGGAGTATATGTTCTTCCCTCGCATATTTGCAATTTCGGAGATTGCGTGGAGCAAAGAGCGTCGATCGTACGACGAAATGGTCGAGGTAATGAGGAATTGTTTCTACTACAAATTGAACGCTATGGGTGCTGCATTCCGACTCGATATGCCCGATGTAAAAGTAGAGAACGGAAAGATTTATGTAACTACCGAAGATGGTTCGCAGATATACTATACCGATATTCGCACCGACAAAACTCGCAAGTACACCAGAGCTCTTGATGCGGAGTTGGCACCATTTGTAACATTCCGTAGCAAATTGATGAGCGGTTACAGCAACGATGTAGCGACTCCTGAATTCTACACTTTACGCAAAGAGAAGTTTACACTCACCTCATCAATGCCGTTCAGCGAAAAATGCCCTGCATCCAACTGTGAGGCATACCTATTAGATCGTCGCCAGCTGTGCCGCACAGCTCGTGCCGCAAAAGAGGGCGATTGGCTGCTATACAGTTTTGAGAAGCCTATCAAGTGCTCATATCTGAGAATTGCCACAGGCCAAACATACGTTCATCGCTGCCTCATCTACAATGGTTATGTCGAAGTAAGCTACGACGGAATCACCTTCGTCAGAGAGGGAGAACTGTATAATGGCGCATTCATCATTCGTCCTAACGACAAGCAGTTTATCCACGCCGTACGAATTGTATCAACGGGCATTAGCGATGCAGAAAATTGCGTTATCATTCAGCCATTAACTATAAAGTAATCAACAAATAATTATATACTATGGAGTTAAAAGAGAGATTTTTGAA
>JAZLDJ010000122.1:0-39618 GCA_045614685.1 Alistipes sp.
TCGGCAAATGCCTTGAGCGATGCCACATCCTTCACTACAAATACTGCGTCGGTAGCTGCGTAGGTGATAGAGTTCGAGAACTCACGCACCTTGCCAGCAACGAGAGGCTTTGTCTCGTCGCTCTTGATGGTTGCATACATCGCACCACCATCTGTGTCGTACAATGTCACATATAACTCGTCGTACTCACCCGCAGGAACAACTGCGTGGATATAGGTTGGCTCGCTTGAGAGCTGAACGCCCTCGCCAAACGAATACTCGATAAGCTCCTTCGACGATGCGGTAGCAGTAGCCTCGCCCTTCTCAAAGTCGAAGTCGAATGCGCCAGCGATAGGCTTGCGATTAACATTCGAAATCTGTGCGAGCACCAACTTTGCGCTACCTGTAACGCCAATCTTCAATACACCTGTCAGGTGGTTGAGTCGAATGTCGTTGCCATCCTCGCTATAGGCATACATTGTTGTGAGGCCACTCGCAAATGTCGAGTTACCTGCGTGAACCTGTCTGTCGGCAAATATCACCTGATTGGCAGCTGCCGCAGGGTAGGCGATGCAGTAAGGCTTCTCGGGTGTACCTGCCACCGAGAATGTAGCAGCAGCCGAGCCAGCCTCGCTTGCGCTCAATGCGTTCGAAGCTACGCCATTGATAGCGATTTTGTCGCCCTCGCTCCAATAGAGAGGGTAGACCTCGCCAGCCTTTTCGCCGAGCTGCGTACGCGACTCCTCGAGCGAGAGTGTCACCAGGGTTTTCTCCTGGTTGTTCAAATCGACGCCGAGGTCGGTGGTTGTGTCGGTCGTACATGAGTATGCAACGAGAGCCAACATCGCCACGAAAATACTAGTAAATTTTTTCATGATATTTAGTTTTTAGTTGAATAATGCATATACTTACAGGCAAATATACAAATATTTATAATATTTGCGAAATAAATACAAAAAAATCCTTAAATTTGTAGTAACACAATTTAACCTTTTGACACAAACGTCATCTATATAAGTGAACTCGGATAGATGAAAGATAAAATGGCGGAGTTGATTGCTCAATTAAGGGGCAATTCGGTCGAGGCATTCGATCGGCTGATTGAGCAGTATGGCGATAGGCTCTATTGGCACATTCGTCGTGTGGTCGTACAGCACGAGGAGGCCGAAGATGTTCTGCAAGAGACCTTTGCTCGCGCCTATACCTCGATAAACGACTTCCGAGGCGACAACGAGAGTTCATTGACAGCGTGGCTGTATCGTATAGCTACCAACTTGGCTATCAACGCTTTGCGTAAGCGTAAGCGGTGGGCATTGGCTTCACTCGACTCGATTCGAGGCGACCTGTTGGCAACCTTCGAGCAAGAGAGCGACCCTTCGGCCGACGAGATTGCGGTGCGATTGCAAAAGGCGATACTTGCACTACCGACCAAGCAACGATTGGTCTTTAATATGCGCTACTACGACGAGTTGTCGTTCGAGCAAATATCTGCAGCTACGGGGCAGAGCGTCTCGACCTTGAAGACAAACTACCACTATGCTGTGAAAAAGATAAAAGAACAGGTTAGGATTATAGAGTTAGATTAGTTATGAAGATGAAACAGATGCCTTACAGAGTGGAGCAGGGCGCAATCGAGCGGGCCAAGTATCGTGCTAAGATGGCGGTGCGAGAGGCCGCTCAACCTGCTGAGCCTCTTCGCGCTAGGATTAAATGGCGCTGGGCAAGTGCCGTGGCGGCGGTTGCGGTGTTGGTTGTTGGAGTGATAGGTTTCGTGAAGTATTACGACAACTATCGTCAACCCGAGGCCGACCTCTCGCCAATGGATGAGTTGCTTGCCGAGATGCAGAGTGCCCCCGACGAGCTTATTGCCGAGTGGACTGCCGATGTGGTCTACTACGAAGAGAGCGATATCAATGCGCCAATCTAGCAGTGAATATTAATTATAACGAATAGATACAATGAAGAAGATTTTTGTTTTGATGGTGGCCATTGCCGCTATGTTTATGCAGGATGCATTTGCTCAGGAGAAGAATCCTCTGACCGAGGAGCAGAAGTCGGAGGCAAAGCAGCGTCGCGAGCAGTTGATGCAGACACGTTTGGAGTTGCTCAAGGCCGAGTTGGAACTCGACGACGAGCAGTTCGCCAAGTTCGAGCCGGTCTACCGCCGCTACCGTCAGGAGATTAGCAAGGTTACAAGTATGAATCGCGAGGCTCGCACCAAGAAGGCCGAGATAACCAACGATAATGCACTCAGGGTGATGTCTGCGCGTCTCTCGAATACCATTATGACTTCGGCCGTGAAGCAGCGCTACCTCTATCTCTTTGCCGATGTAATCGAGCCGCTTAAGGTTATGACTCTCTATCGTGTGGACGACCGCATTTCGCGTGAGGCGCAGAAGGTTTTGAAGTACCGACAGTCTGCTGCCCCTCTCGACGCCAAGAAGTAGTGTCGGAGCGTTGGTGCAAGATTAGGGGTGCAATATTTGCATCCCTTTTTTCGTATTATTCGCACATCTTTCTTATATTTGCAGAGTTATGTTTATAGTTGGAATATTTGTTTTGGCACTTCTGCTCATAGTGCTCGATTGTGTGGCATACCGCAAATACATCGCGCGGGATTCGCGCGCTTGGGTGCGCCGTCTCGCTATAGGCGCGATTGTAGCACTCAACATCCTGCCATACATTGCAGTCTCCATGCTCTGGGTTTTCGAGATGGATAACCTGGTGCCAATGATGTGGCTGCTCACCATCTATACCATACTCTCGCTCTCGCGTATGGCACTCTACGCGGGTATCCTTCCATTCAAGAACAACCGCCTGAAGTGGGGCGTGGGCATCTCGCTCTGCACGATTGTTGCAGTGGTGCTCACTGTCGGTGTGGTGCATACGCGCAAGGCATTGACGGTGCGAAGTGTCGAGATTCGCTCGGCGCGACTGCCCGAGGCCTTCGATGGCTACCGCATAGCGTTCTTTTCGGATTTGCATCTCGCCTCGCTCACCTCAGCCGAGAGTATGTGCGCGAACTTGGTTGATAGAATCAATAGCCTCGATGCCGATTTGGTGGTATTTGGTGGCGACCTCATAAATGCTGGTTACTACGAACTCACCCCCGAGTTATCGACTATTTTAGGGCGCATCAAGGCTCGTGATGGCGTGGTAGCGGTTGTGGGTAATCACGATACGGGTGTCTATTTGCGCGATACGGTGGCTCTGCCAATAGCCGAAAATACGCGTCTCTTGAAGGAACGAATCGAGTGTATGGGGTGGCGTGTAGCCGACGATACCACTGAGAACTTGGTGCGTGGTAACGATACTATAACCTTGACCGGAATAGGCTTCTCGCGCGAACTGCTCGAGCATCGCCACTCGGCCGATGTTGCCGACGAGCTCGACTTGCGACCTATATTCGAGGGTGTTGCGCGCGATAAGTTCAACATCACGCTCTCGCATATGCCGCAGCTGTGGCGCAAGGTTAGGGCGTTGGGCTATGGCGATTTGGTTCTTTCAGGCCACGTTCACGCCATGCAGATAAAGTTAGGCTTTGGCCAGTGGCAAATCTCGCCCGCACAACTTATGTATAGCGAGTGGAGCGGATTGTACGAGGAGGATGATAGCCACCTCTACATCACCGATGGCGTGGGAAGCGTGGGCTTCCATATGCGAATAGGTGCTCCGCCCGAGATTACGCTGCTGACTCTGCGCCGCAATAACGATTGACGCCTGTAGCGCCGCACCGACACCAAAACATAGTGCTATGAGAACAATTCTTACCTCTATCTTGGTGTTGGCCGTGGCCGAAACAATGGCGCAAACCACCTACCTTACATTCGACGATGCGTTGGCACTCTCGTTCGAGTGCAACCCTTCGCTCTCGGCTTCGGAGTATGCCGAGCGGGCTGCCCATCGCGAGCGTCAAGCCGCCATCGGACTCTTTATGCCTCGACTATCTCTCAGAGGGGCGTATACCCATTTCAATAACGATATCAAGGTAGACCTGAACCACATTAAGGGGCAGGCTACGGGCCTGTTGGCACCTCTGCTGCCGTCGATGGAGAGTCTTCTCTCTCCGCTTTTGGCCTTGGATCTATCCTACACCTTGCAACGCCGAAATAGCGCATTTCTCGGTGGCGATATCGTATGGCCAATCTTTACGGGCGGAAAAATACTTACCGCCAACAAGGCGGCCAAGATAAACGAGGAGCGAGCAACCAATCGTACTCGCGAGGTGCGTAGCGCCCTTGTGGTCGAGATGGTCGAGCGCTATTTCGGCGTAGAACTTGCCTCTCGAGCGGTGGCTATCCGCAAGGAGGCGGTGGCCGTGGTCGAGCAACATCTGCGCGATGTGGTGCTACTCGAGCGCGAGGGTATGGCCATCGAGAGTGAGCGACTTTATGCCGAGTACCGCTTGGTGGAGGCCGAGCGCGAGCTTCGTAGGGCCGAGTTGCAACTATCCACTGCACAACGAGCCTTGCAGACTACGCTTGGCGTGGAGAGTGATGTACTGCCTTCGACGCCCATGTTTATGCTCTCGTCGGTCGAGCCATTGGACTATTTCCAAACTATGGCTACGTTGCACAACGCCCAGATTGCCGAGGTGGCCCATCTGCGCGAACTCTCGCGAATGAATGTGCGACTGCAGCGTGCCGAACTTATGCCCGAGGTTGTAGCTATGGGAGGTGCTATCTTCTGCGACCACCAACTCTCCCCGTTGCTCCCTCGTATGGCGGTGGGTGTGGGTCTCAATTTTCCTATCTTCGATGGCTTGCGTAGCGAGTTCCGCTATTCGGCGGCACGCCAACAACTGCGTAGGGTAGAGACGCTCGAGGATAAGGCCGAGCAAGATATTCGTTTGCTTGTAGAGTCGCTCTATAATAGTTTGCAAGCCTCGCTCTCATCAATACCTTCGGTAGAGCGTTCAGTGCGTTTTGCCGAGGATTTTTTGCGAGCCAAGCGAGCCGCCTTCCGCGAGGGTGTGGCCACCTCCACCGATGTGGTGGATGCTGCGCTCAATCTCTCGCGTGCACAACTCGAACGTCTGCAAACAGCCTACGAGTTCGACCTCGCTTTGGCGCGTTTGTTGGATGCTTCGGGTGTGGGCGAAACCTTTGTGCAATATTCTAATAGCGCAACGGCGCAGTCAGTTTTTTAATAGAGCAGCTATGAAAAATATAAAATTGTCACTATATGTCACCTTCATTCTCGCTGCACTCGTAGCGATGTTTGTGGGTTATTGTTTGGAGAGCGAGGAGCACGTTACGGCGCAGGGTTTCGTCGAGTGCAAGCAGTTACGCTTGGCCTCTAAATTGGCTGGACGAATCGAACGCCTTTATGTCGAGGAGGGCGATTCGGTGGCGCGAGGTGATACGCTCTACATTATTTCCACGCCCGAGCTCGATGCTAAATTATTGCAGGTGGAGGCTCTGCTCGAGGGTGCAAGGGCCATAGAGGAGAAGGCGCAAGCGGGCACTCGCAAGCCGTTGATTGCTGCCGCTCGCGATATGTGGCAGAAGGCGCAAGTGGGGGTGCGGTTGGCACACCAGAGTTATACACGCGTAGAACGTCTCTACAAGGAGGGTGTAGCTACGGCTCAAAAACGCGACGAAGCATACGCCGCCTTAGAGGCTGCGCGAGCCACCGAACGAGCCGTCAAGGCGCAATATCTGCTAGCCGTGGAGGGCGCCTCGCGCGAGGATAAGGAGGCTGCCGCGGCACAGGTGCAACAGGCGCAGAGTGCGGTGCTCGAGGTTGAGCGATATTTGGCCGATAGGGTGGTGCTTTCGCCCGTAGATGGCGTTGTGAGCACCATTGTGGCCAATGCGGGCGAGATTGTCGGCAGTGGCTATCCCGTAGTGGTTGTTGCCGAGAATGATAGTGCTTTGGCCTCGTTCAATATTCCAGAGACTCTGCTGCCGCAGCTCCCTGTAGGGCGTACCTTCGAGGCGAGGGTGCCAGCACTAAATCGGAGCGTGGACTTTAGGGTAAAGAGCGTTGCCGTAGAGGCTGATTACGCCACGCAGAGTGCCACCTCGGCAAGAGGTGATATCGACGTTCGCACTTTCGATGTTAAGATGCAACCGCTCGGCAGAACTTTGCTTCGCGAGGGTATGAGTGTGGTCGTCGAGCTGCAAAAACCGTAGCGAAATGAGGCGGTTTTGTGTAGGTGCGGTGGGTGCGGTTCGTCGCGAGGTGCGGCGACTGCAAGCTTCGGGAGAGTATCGTGCGGTGGTGTGGTGGTTGCCATTGTTGTTGATACTCTTCTTTGCTGTATTCTTCTCGCACGAGGTTGTGGGTGCATTGCCCGTAGCGGTGGTCGATGAGGATAACTCCTACCTCTCGCGTCGGCTTGTCTCGATGCTCTACGCTTCGCACAACGTGGCCGAGATAGAGGAGGTGCCGAACTTTGCCGAGGCCCGTGAGAGAGTTCTCTCGGGTGATGTTGTGGGCATTGTCGAGATACCTAAAGGCTTTGCACAACACATCCTCTCGGGCGACTCGGCCAATGTGGTCTACTACGATTCGGGCACCAACATTTCCACAGCCTCGCTCTCGGCGAAGGGTGTGCAGACGGTGGTTACTTCGTTTGGTGTGGGTGTGGCTATGCAACGTGCCGAGATTCGTGGCGCAATGCCTGACGAAGCTATGGCGCAAGCTATGCCCATCACCTTCTCTACCTACGGAATGTTCAACCCTTGGCTCAACTATGCCTACTATGTCGGGCCCTGCTTTTGGGCTATGGTGCTTATTATCAGCGCTATGCTTTCGACCATATATGCCATAGGCTCCGAACTGCGCTATGCCACCTCGCGCGAGTGGTTAGCTTCGGCCAAAGGGTCGTTGTTGGCGGCTTTGGTGGGCAAACTCGCACCTCTCACGCTGGTGTTGTGGGCGCTGAGCGCAGTGACGGCCATTGTGGTTTTTGGTATCTACGATGCTCCAATGCGAGGCGCGTGGTGGATGGTTGCGTTGGGGTGTGCGGTGCTGATTGTGGCATATCAGGCGGTAGCAATATCGGTTGTGGCTCTTACCGCATCGTTTCGCCTATCGTTGTCACTCGGTGGCGGATACTCGGTCTTGGCATTCACCTTTTCGGGTGTTACATTCCCCACTATGGCAATGTTCTCGGCCATTCAGCCCCTCACCTACCTATTTCCCTATACCTACTTTATGCAGCTATATATCGACCAAGCGGTGCGTGGAGTAGAGTGGTGGTACTCGTTGGATAAGATTGCTGCGATGTTACTATTTTGCTTGTTGCCACTGCTGCTTTTCGGAAGGCTGAATAGGGTGTTGATGAATCGTAAATTCTGGTGCAGATTATGATATGGTCTATTGTGAAAGAGGAGTGGCGCGCCATTTGGCTCGACGAAGGTGTGGTGCTAATATCGGTCTTTGCACTATTTATATATGGAGTCTCCTACTCGCTTGGCTATGGCGGTGAGGTGCTTACCGAGGTGCCCATTGCTGTTGTCGACGAGGATGGTAGCGCCTCGAGTCGCGAACTCGTTCGAATGCTCGACGCCTCGCCAAAGCTGAGTGTCGCCTACCGTCTCCCCAATATGGGTGATGTGGAGTCCCTACTTGCCGAGCGCAAGGTGTGGGGCGCGGTTGCGATTGCTCCCGCCTTCGAGAATAGTGTGCTGTCGGGGCAACAAGCCAAGATTGCCATCTTGGGCGATGCAAGCTACTTCCTTGCCTATCGCGAGGTGGTGGAGGGCTGCGTGGCTGCGATACAGACCAAGAACGAGCGGATAATAACAGGTCGAGATGGCGCGTATAATCCACCCATCATCTACGAGCAACGCAACCTCTTCAACCCTTCGCTCGGCTATGGCATCTTTGTTATGCCGGCCATCATCTTGCTGATAGTGCAACAAACGGCCTTGATAGGCATAGGTATGCTCTCGGCAACACGCCGTGAGCGAGGTGTGCGCTATGCCTCATCTTCGGCCTTTGCCATCACCCTCGGTCGCACACTTGCTCAGCTTGCCACATATGCCGTAACGCTTGGCTTTATGCTTACTCTCCATTATTGGTTGTTCGGTTATCCGATGCGAGGTGCGTGGTGGCAGTGTGTGGCGGTTATTGCGCCATATCTCTTGGCGGTGATGCTCTTGGCGCAAGCGTTGGGCGCACTCTTTCGTCGTCGCGAGAGTCCACTCTTGTGGCTTTTGTGGCTCTCGATTCCGTTCTTGTTGGTGAGCGGAGCGTCGTTACCACCACAAGCCTTCCCTGAGTGGCTATATATAATAGGCAGGGTAGTGCCAAGCTCCTCGGCTGTGGAGGCGTGGATAGCAGTGCAATCGCGAGGTGCCTCGCTTGCCGATGTCGCGCCACAAATAACCACGTTGTGGTGCTTGGTCATTCTTTATGGCGTGGCGGCGGTGGCGGCGAATAGAAGTTCGGTAAAATGATTTGTCTTTTTGCGGAAAATGTGTTAATTTTGCATAAAACCAACAAAACAAATCATTACGGATATGAAAAAATTAACCTACCTAGTTCTAGCTCTATTGGTGTCGGCATCGGCTATGGCCACCACGCCAAACAAGATTGTTATCCCAAATATCGAGGGATATCGCACATTGAAGGGCGACTTTCACGTTCATACTATGTTCTCCGACGGCTCGGTTTGGCCCGCAGCACGCGTGCAGGAGGCTATTTGGGAGGGACTCGATATTTTGGCCATCACCGACCATATCGACACTCGCGCTCAAAAATGGAAGAAAAAGGGCATCCTCTCCGAGAATTGCGACCGCAACACTTCATACAAGATTGCCAAGCAGGCGGCAAACAAGACTCTGCTTGTAGTTCACGGCGGTGAGCTCTCGCGTGGTGTACCTTCGGGTCACTGCAATGCCCTCTTCATCAAGGATAACGAGAAATTCTGTGCCGAGGCCGAGAAGTTCAACCACGACAACGCTTTGGCTACCGAGGCTGGTATTAAGGAGGCTCGCAATCAGGGCGCATTCGTTATGTGGAATCACCCTAACTGGCACAAGCACGCCCCTAACGAGACCGTTATGCAGCCAATCCACAAGAAGCTCATCAAGAAGGGCATGTACGACGCTATCGAGATCTACAACGCCGAGACTGGCTATAGCCCCGAGGCACACGAGTGGTGCTTGAAGCATAACCTCGCTATTATGGGATGTTCGGATACCCACGCACCTATGGTTACGAAGATTGACTACCTCAATGGTAAGCACCGCGTTGTAACCCTCGTCTTTGCAAAGGAGAAGACTTTGGAGAGCGTTCGCGAGGCTATGGATGCTCGCCGTACTGCGGTATTTGCCGAGGATATGGTCTATGGACGTGAGGAGGAACTTAAGCCTCTCTTCGATGCTTGTGTTCGCGTGAAGAATGTTCGCTGGACAGCCAAGGGCGTAGGCTTTATTTTGCACAATGTGTCGAGCATTCCAATCCGCTTGTCTAAGGCTCCGGGCTCGGAGAATTGTGCATATTGGCGCTATTTGAACATTCCTCCGTTCTCGTCTGTAAGTGTCTCTATCAACAATGTTGTAAAGGGTAAGGTGCAGTCTAAGCTGGATCAGTCAATCAACGAGGTCGTTGCCAACTTCTTTGTTGAGACATTCCACGTAGGAGCCGATAAGCCACTGAAGGTTTCCTTCAAGTTTGAGCGCTAGAAGTTGTGAGATAGAAAAATGAAGTGACCCCAAAAGTTTGTGAACTTTTGGGGTTGCTTTTGTTGATGAGCGAGACGATAATGACGGCGCCAACGAGTTGGCTTTATGGCGGCGGAGTTTGATAACTCCTTTATGGCGGCAGAGTCTAGCGACTCTTTTGTGGCGCGCGCCATAGAGGGCGTAAGCCCGACGCTATAAACTATTGCGCCAATAGCTAACAGCAAGAACAACAAAGGTCCCCACATGGAGACCTTTGTTGCTATATTGAATTCTAAGGCATTACTCAAATTAGCGTCTTGGGCCGAACCAGCCACCCTGTGTAGAGCTGCGGTTTACGCCCACCGAGCCGGTAGACTCCTTGTAGTCGTAGTCAGACATCTTGGTTGAACCCTTCTTGCCAAAGCGACGGAGATTGTAGACAAACTGCACAGAGAAGTAGCGACCAATACAGCTGTTCCACGCATTTTGGGTATATCCCGAGCCTGTCGAGCGAGCAAACGCTGTGTTCTGGTTGAGTATGTCGTTCACGCCAATCTGCACCTCACCACGCTTGTTCTTGAAGACCTTGCAGCCGAGATAGAGGTTGCACAATACGTAATCCTCGTTGTACTTGTTGGTGAAGCCTATGTTCTGCACGTACGATACTGCGGCAGTCAAGGTCAATCGCTTGAGGAATGTCCACTTCAGGTTACCACTTGCGGTGTGGGTGAAGTAGTCATTCTTCTCGGTCTGACCAATGGTGTTCCAAGCCTGATTATAGGTTCCACGCCACGAAATGGTGAAGTCTACATTCTCCGAGATGTTACTACCGAGTGTAAGTCCTGCATCGTAGCCGATGTTGTTCGCAAGGTTGGTTAGGTAGTTGTGGTTTACTATGTTCTGCAATACATTTCCGCTCTCCGGAGTTACATATATTGCCGAAGGGATGCGGTTGTACGATACACCTCCCATAATGTTGAGGTTACACTTCATAAATGTAAGAGGCAAACCGAGCGATACGTGGGTACGCACCGAGAAGTAGCCGTCGAGGTTTTCGTAGGATGTAACCTCCTTTGGCGAGTAGGCCTTGCCATTGTTTGTAGGCACATCCTTCTCACCGAACTTATCGGGCAACGACGCTCCGGTGGTGTTGTTCCAGGTCGATGTCGAGATGTAGTCCTGCTGAATCTGGGTGTTGAACATCCACATAAAGGTTATACCCTTCTCCACCTTCGAGAGGTTGTAGTGCGCCGAGATGTTGTGCGAGAAGGCAGGGTTGAGCGAGGTGTTACCTACGCTTACATACTGCGGATTCGACACATCGAAGATGTTCTGCAACTGCGTAACCGAAGGGTTGTCGGTCCACGAACGGAAGAATACGCGCAGGGTGTTCTCGCGGTTGAAGGCGAGGTTTGCCATCGCAAAGTACATAAAGTTGTTGTAGCTCTTGTCGATCTTGTCGCCCTGCTCGCCTACGATATGTCCATCCAACTCGGCACGTTGGTACGAGAGGTTTACAATCACACGGTTCTTGCCCTGCGAGAAACGGAATCCAGGACCAATGCGGTGTGTCCAGAAACCGCTGGTAAACTCCTGTGTCATATTAGGGTTCTTCACCATATTACCCCAACTATCGTCGGTGTAGAAGGTGTTCTTGTCGTTACGCTCGTGCTCGTAGCCCATACGGTACTGCAACGAAAGCTGTGCCGACTGGCTGATAGGCTCGTTGTAGGTGAGGCTTCCACGTACGGCATACTCCTCGTTCGGACGGTTGATGTATTGGTAGAGCGGAGTGTAGAGGAGCGTGCTATTCATCATATCCAGCCACGATGCACCCTCGCCAAAGTATTTGTTGTACTCGGTGGCGTAGTTCGGGTCGGTATAAGGAATACCATTCGCCTCGTTTGCTGCGGTGCGCTGCTTGCGCTCGTTGTTCTGATAGTTGAAACGACCATCCACGGTGAGTGTTCTGCCCGGCTTGCCGAGCTTGGTGCGAACCTGAAGGAACTCGTTGAAGTAGAATGCCTGCTGCTTGCTCCAGCTGTACGAGTTGGTGTATGCCAACGACTGGTGGGTTGAGCCATCCAACTCCTCGGCATCCTCGTTCTCGCCTATGGTGTAGCCCTGTGTCGTAGACTCGGGGTTGTTGCCCTGATAGGAGAAGTATGTACGCGACATCAACGACGCATTACGCGAAATCTTCCAGTCAAGGCGTGCATTGAAGCGGGCATTGAGGTTCATCGTGTTCGACACGCCCTGCTGATACATATATCCGATAGGCATCGGAGCCTCATACCATCTCTCGGTGCGCGAGTTGTTGTGTGTGTCGGTATGGTTGAAGAAGAGCGAGCCCTGGAACTTTACGTTGTTGCGGCGACCCCACTCGTCGGAGTAGTTCGCACCGATGGAGTTCACGAGCGCGATACCGCTCTGAGGGCTTACCATATAGGCACCTACACTGCGGCGCATACCACGACCGCCGCCACCTTGCTGTGCACCACTCACGCCCAAAATATCCTCGAACGAGAAGTTCTGCTGGTTTACGTTGTTGAACAGACCAATCAACGACACTCGGGCATCGCCCTGGAAGAAGTTTACATTACCTCCCACGATCCACTTGTGACCCTTTGCGATGTCGTCTGCGTTGTTTTTCTTCCAGTCCGGCTCGTAACCCATTCCTGCGTACATCTTACCAAACTGTCCCTGACGCATATTCTCCTTGGTGATGATGTTGATGGCCTTGAAGCCCTCACCATCGTCCATACCCGAGAACTCGGCATTGTCGCTCAACTTGTTGAATACCTCGATACGATCTACCGCCTCTGCCGGCAACGACTTGATAGCGGTGTTTACATCCTCACCAAAGAACTCCTTGCCATCGACGAAGATCTTCTTGATGGTCTCACCCTGCGCCTCGACCGATCCGTTGGTGATGGTGATACCAGGCATCTTCTTTAAGAGGCCCTCCACATCGGAGTCGTTCGACACCTTGAAAGCACCTGCGCTATAGCTCAATGTGTCACCATTCTGCGATGTACGCAATGCCTTGGCGGTCTTCACCACCTTCTCGATACGCTCTGCAGCCTCCTCGATGTAGACCTTACCGAGTGATTGCGATGCGCTGGCTACGCGGAACTCCTTGGTTACGTC
Organism: Alistipes sp.; assembly: GCA_045614685.1. Classification (GTDB taxonomy): domain Bacteria; phylum Bacteroidota; class Bacteroidia; order Bacteroidales; family Rikenellaceae; genus Alistipes. The sequence continues at coordinate 12,750 of JAZLDJ010000122.1, forward strand.
CTTGTAACCGATGAAGGTGATGACCATGGTGTAGTTGCCATACGAAAGACCGGTTACGGAGGTGTGACCCTCGGCACCCGAGGTGTAGTAACGCTTGTTGTCGGGCTTTGCGGTAGGGTATACCTCTACCACGGCACCCGGCAGTCCGATTTGCTGTCCTTTGTCGATAACCGAGAATGTAACCTTACCACTCTGCGCAAATGCCGAAACGGCGAACGCAATAGAAAAGATAAAGACGAGAATACGCTTCATTATATCTGTAGTTTTTTGTTTGCGGTTCTGTAAATTAAACGCAGTTTTTGTTCTGTTATTGCTGCGCTATCCATAAAAACGCACAAAGGTAATGAATATAATTCATTATATTACGCTTAATGGCGACGAAATGACAAAAAAATAGGGTGAATCGCCCCAAATTTTGCTCTAATATGGGCCTTTAGCAGAAAAAAAACAGACGTCACCTGTGGGTGGCGTCTGTTGTAGTAAGACCAATCTGTCTTGGTGATTTAGATTACTCTTGGTCTATCTCTTTGCTATAGAAACTGTGAGCCTTGCTGACGATGTAGAGATAGAACATCGATAGAATGAACATCACTCCAAGAGAGATGAAATTCAACAAGTTTAAATCAGAAGGAGATTCAGAATATACGAAGTTCCAACGGTTGAGATGGTGCCAACCATGTTCGAAATCAAATAGATCTGATGCAAGATAGCTAATAATTAGAACCAATGCTACAAGAGATGCCCCATTTGCAAGAGCTTCAAATTTGCGTTTGCAACCCGCAAAGAACAGTGTACTACCTGCTATAAAGACGATGAACGCGCCTAAATTAGAAAAAGCAACTGAGTCATAAAGCCCAATATGATTGCTTGTTAATGATAGGAAATCAGCAAGACTACCATCTAGTAAGTCCATGTGTGTTCGAACAACAGTTAGGTGCCGGAGGAGTAGTGGGTTGAGGTGTGCTCTCCATCTGAACTTGAGGCTCGTTGTTTTCTGGAGTTGGTGTACTCTCCTTGGCGTTGCAGTTGCTAGTTGGACAACCGCACTTGATGCAGACGATAGCTTCGTCGTGCAACTCTACTCCACATTCTTTGCAAATCATATCATTTAAGTTTTAAGGTTGTTATTCTTTGTGAATGGAATCGCTCTACGCTTTGAGCCAATCCTTAAAGTCGTGGACACGAGCCTTAGGGATGACAATGCGTTCAGGCGTTTCGATGGTGAGGTTTGCCGAGAGGCGGCTGCCAAACCATACCGATATATCCTTCACCGCCTTGCGCGAGATGATAAATTGACGATTGGCGCGGAAGAACTCTTCGCTTGGGAGCTTCGACTGCAGGGCCTCGAGGGTGAGCTCTATAGGATACTTGTCGCCCCCGTAGCAATAGGCGGTGACACGCTCCTCGAAGGTGTGAAAGAATGCCACATCCTTTGTGTGGAGCGGTATGATTTTGTCGCGGAAATGGACCAAGAAGGTCTGCTGCTCGCTCTTTTTCTGCTGTGCCACGCTCTGAATGCGCGAGGCGTAGTTGTTTCGATCGGCCGAGGTGAGGCGTTGCCATTTGTCGATGGCGCGTTGCACCTCCTCCTCGTTGATGGGCTTGAGCAGGTAGTCGATACTATTCACCTTGAATGCCTCGATGGCGTACTGGTCGTAGGCCGTAGTGAAGATGATAGGTGCGCCTATATCTACACTGTCGAATATGCGGAACGATGCACCATCGGCCAGATGTATATCCATAAATACAAGGTCGAGCTCGGGCTTGGTGCCGAAAAAATCTATGCTATCCACCACCGAGTCGATGGTGGTGACAATCTCGGCATTGGGGCATACTTTCTTGAGAATCGCAGCAAGGTTCTGAGCTGCAGCGGTCTCGTCTTCGATAATGGCAACTCTCATAGGCTTTACTCTTTTTCGAGTGGTAGGCGTACCACAAACTCTTGTTCGTTGTTGATGATCTCTATCTCGCGGTCGAGCAGCAGCATATAGCGGCTGTTGAGGTTCGAGAGTCCGAGTCCCGTGCCCGGATTAGGCTCGAGCATAGGGAACTTGTCGTTGGCCACAACCAAATATCCATTGTCGGTGTAGATGCGCACGCGGAAGAGTCGCTTGCTACTTATGGCATTGTGCTTTACGGCATTGCCGATAAGTGGCTGCAACGATATTGGTGGCAGCTTATGGTCGAGATACTTTTCGTCGATGTCGAAATCGAAGGTTATCTTGTCGGCGTAGCGAATCTTGTATAGGTAGCTATAAGCCTCGGCAAACTTAATCTCCTCGCGTAGCGATATGAAGGAGGTGTTGGCTCCGTTCTGCGATAGATAGCGGAAGGTGTAGGAGATCTGGTCAATGTACTTCAAGGCGCGCTCCTCGTCCTTCTCGCGCACAAGCATCGAGAGCGACGAGAGCGAGTTGAAGAGGAAGTGCGGATTCACCTGACTTGCCAACATGTTGTACTTGGTTGTGAGATTCTCGTTGCGTAGCATCTCGTTCTCGAGCGAAATCTGCTGCTCGCGATATACGAGGGAGTAGATGCGCGAATAGAGAATTACCACCGCAAGGGTAAAGCTCGATTTGAGAATTACCGACAACTCTATGAGGTGACGACTCTGATATACGGGTATAACCTCGCCGGTATGTATAATTGGCACAGGCGATACGAAGTAGGCTGCCATCGATATAAGAAGGCATATCAGCGAGCGGAAGATAAACTGCGTGAGCGTTGCATCGCGCTGCTTGCGATTCATTATCATCAGCATCACGAACGACAGCACAAAGTAGAAGGCGAATTGGTAGAGAAGAATATTCCACTGATTCGAGCCTCGATAGATTGCCCCATAGTCAAAATCTGCGCCGTTGCGTTGGATAATCTCGTAGGCGAAGAGGTGCGACGCCTCGAACGAGGTGCGATTTGTGGCATTCACCTTGAGGTAGTCGCCATCCTCGAGTCCCAGCGATTTTACGCGACGGTAGTCCACATAGATACTATCGCCCTTGTCGGTTATGATGTAGCCATAGCCGTCGCCGTGTACCGACAACGTACCCTCGGCTACCACCGATATCCTGTGCTTATTGCGTTTTCCGTTGGCGCGTATGTCAATATTGCTCGGATCCGACACCAAGAGTATCAGGTACGAAAAGTTGCAAATAAGACTTATGGCTATAGCCAAAAAGGCAAAGCCGAGATAGGGCGATTTATTCTTCAGATTTTTAATCACAGAGTCCGAAATTTAATTGGGGATTAAAAACGATTTTCGGATTTTCTACTTCTCGTCGTACCACGATGCGTATAGACGATAGTCGTTCGCTATGCGCTGAATGATCTGCTCACGTTGCTCGGGCGTTACCTCCTTGACCTTTTTAGCCGGAACACCTGCATAAACAGAGTTTGGTTCCAACTTCGAGTTCGACAATACCAATGCGTTGGCCGCAATAATACAGCCCGATGCCACAACTGCGTTGTCGAGAATGGTTGCGCCCATTCCGATAAGGCAGTTATCCTCGATAATGGCGCCGTGAATGGTGGCGTTGTGGCCCACCGATACATCGTTGCCGATGTGGGTCTGCGAAGGCTTAGGCGACTTGTCGTATAGGGTGTGGATAACCGTTCCATCTTGAATGTTTGTGCGGTCGCCAATAGTGATTTTGTTTACATCACCACGCAATACCACGTTGTACCAAATCGACGAGTCCTTACCTATGGTAACATCTCCAATCAATACGGCTGTTTCAGCCACAAATGTTCCCTCGCCAACCTTGGGAGTGTGATTTCTTACAGATTTAATGTATGCCATAATTTCTAATTTTGCAAAATCGTTCTGATTGCCTCAAAAATAGCCTAATCATTTACGATTTCCACTTTTGGGAAATTTTTTAATTCTCAACTTTCGTCTTTCGTCTATCGCTTCGCCTCTTGCCAGTGGGCCTCCATCTCCTCGAGCGAGGCTTCGCTCATCATCTTACCCTTCTCGGCAATGCACTTCTCGACGTGGTTGAAGCGCTCGATAAACTTCTTGTTTGTGCGCTCCAACGCATTCTCGGGATCGATGCCATACTTGCGGCAGGCGTTGATAAGGGCGAAGAAGAGGTCGCCAAACTCGGCCTCCAAGTTCTCCTTGTTCTGCTCGCGGATCTCGACCTCAATCTCGCGCATCTCTTCGTTTACCTTATCCCAAACATCCTCGGCCGACTCCCAGTCGAAGCCCACAGCGGCAGCCTTCTCGCTGATGCGGAACGCCTTGACCATAGCAGGTAGCGAACGCGGTACACCGCCCAAGACGCCACTCTTGCGAGCCTTTTTGCGGAGCTTGAGAGCCTCCCAGTTCTGCTTCACCTCCTCGGGGCTCTCGGCCAAAACATCGCCATAGACGTGTGGATGACGATAGATGAGCTTATCGCATACGCCATTTGCCACGTCGGCCAAGTCGAATGCTCCTTGCTCCTCGCCAATCTTCGAGTAGAATACAATGTGCAAGAAGAGGTCGCCCAACTCCTCCTTGATGCCCTCCATATCGTCGGCGGTGATAGCATCGACAAGCTCGAAGGTCTCCTCGATGGTGTTGTTGCGCAACGAGTGAATGGTCTGCTCTCTATCCCACGGGCACTCGACACGCAAGCGGTTCATCACCTCGATAAGTCGTGCCGTAGCCTCCAATTTCTTCTCCATAATATATTTGTTGAGTTTATTTGATTACTAATGGTTGAATTATCACCTTTTCCTCTGCATCGCTGATACCATCGGCCACTATGCGAATGGCGTGGATTACAGCCTTTTTATTGGGCTTAAGTTCGAAGTAGCCGTCGCGCATATTGCCCGCCTTAACAAATTTGTTGCCGTCGTAGCACACCTCGATATGGCCCTTGTAGATCAGGCATCTATGCAGGTGCTCGTATCCTGTGGCAATCTTTATGTACGACGCCTTCAGAGGCTTATCGAAACGGAACTCCACCCAGTCGCCACGCTTGGCACAGCGTGCCGTGTAGGCCTCACCTTTGTAGGCTGCGCACGACTCGGCCGGCCGCCTCTTTTGGAATGGCATCGAAGAGGTTATCTTCAGCCTCTCTTTGCGCGATTCGTAGAACTTCGGTGCTCCAACAGAGTTGCTATAGCCCGTCATCAGTCGGCTCTGGAATGTTACAAACGGAGCCATATTGCTATTCAACGGAGCCTTATATTCCTGCGTCTTGTTTGAGCGAATATCGGTGTAGTAGATCTTCGAGCCGTCGGTTGTCGATGCGAATATCTTACCCATCTTCACCTCTACGGTTGGCGAGTCGAGGCGGAAGGTTGCACTCATCGAGTGGAGCTTGTGGTAGAAGTTGCTCTTGAGCACCTTGTCCATCGCCTCGTAGGTGCGACGCTCCTTACTCCAGGCTAACTCCGACACGGCGAAGAGTCGAGGGAAGAGCATATACTCCAAGTAGTCCGAGAAGTGACCTCGAGGGTCGATGTTCGCGAGGTATATCTCACCCCAGAAGGCTCCCTCGACACCTGCGATATGTTTGCGCTGCTCGACCGTAAAACCGGCGTTGTCGAGCGAGAAGTCGCAGATGGTCTTGAGCGAAAGGCCACTCTTCGAGCGATGTCCTCGCTCGTTGGGCGATTGGCGCTTGTCGAGATAGAATATGTTCGACGGCATAATAATAGTAGGGTAGCTCTTGGCGGTGGCGTTGAGGCACTGTTTCACGCCTCGCCATCCTGTAACCATAGTGGTTGTAGGCAATAATCCACCCTCTACGGCCTCGTCCCATACCATCGGTTTACGATTGTATTTGGTGAGAATCTTCGACACGCGGTTGAGGAAGTGCTGCTCGAGTTGCTCGCCATTTTTCAGCCCGTTCTGCTTCATCAAACGCTGGCAGTCGGGGCACTGCATCCACTGCTTGAAGCTAACCTCGTCGCCTCCGATGTGGATATACTCCGATGGGAATATCTCGACCAACTCTTTCACTATATCTTCGATAAGGGCGTAGTTGCTCTCCTTGGCTACGCACCATACATTGCGGATGTCGATGCCATTTGTGAGCGAGGTGTTGGGCTTGTAGTTGCAGAGTATTGCAGGGTGTACCACGCCGAGAGCCTTGCTATGTCCGGGCATATCAATTTCGGGTATAACCTCGATATTGCGCTCGGCGGCATAGGCTACGATGTCGCGCAACTCCTCTTGCGTGTAGTAGCCTCCGTATCGCTGACCGAAACGGCTGTATATCGGATGTAGCTTTGCGTCACCACCTCGGAAAGCTCCCTCTTGGGCAAACTGCGGATATTTCTTAATCTCGATGCGCCAAGCAGGGTTGTCTACCAAGTGAAAGTGGAGCTTGTTCAACTTGCAGTAGGCCATATAGTCTATTACGCGCTTCACCTCGTGCACGGGTTGGAATGTGCGAGCCACGTCGAGCAGAAGACCACGATAGTGGTTCTGCGGTGCATCCTTTACCTCGACGTAAGGGAGGTCCATCGGCAGCGAAGCCGACTTGGAGTATACCTCGTGTGGAAGCAACTGAAGAAGTGTTTGAATGCCGTTGAATACGCCTCCGTAGTCGCCTCCGCTAATTACGACGCCTTTCTTCGATACCGAGAGGGTATACTCCTCGCTGCCAAGTTTTTTGTCGAAGAGAAGGCGGATAACATTCGTCTTCTTCTTGACCTTGGTCTGCTCGGTAGGGATGTATATGCGAAGATACTCCACGGCGCGCTCCAATCCCTTGTCGCAGATGATGGCTGTGCGCTCGTCGATGAAGTAGCGACCTTCGGCTTGCTCTACCGAGAGTGGCTGCGGGATAATGTCGGTGCAGAGCACTCGAAGTCGGCTAATTGCCAGGGCTATCGAGTCGGCCTTGCGAGCCTTTGCTATCGAGTCGGCCTTGATGCGCTCGGCACGCTTCTCCTTGGCACTCAGCTTCGGCTCCTTGAGCTCTGTTGCCTCCTTCTTTGTTGGCTCGGCCTTTGCGGTCTCCTTTTTAGCCTCCTTTACTTTCGAGGCGTCGGCCGTGGTGGCAAGCTCGGTCTTGTCGCTCTTACGCACCTTTTTCACCTTGGTGCTATCGTTGGCATATAAAGATTGCGTAATAAGCAGTGCAAGTGCAAGAAGTAAGTATCTCATAGTGTTTAGGTTTATCTTTACAAAGATAAAGAATTATTTCGGAACGTGCAAAAAGGTGCGCCAATAAAATGGCATTTAATGCCATTTAACTGCGCTAAAAAGCAAAAGCCCTCCCGTGTGGGAAGGCTTTGCCTATTAGAAATTCTTACAAAGAACTACGTCTTGCTAAGTTTGACTAGTTAAGGCTTGGAAGGAACGAGTACTCCTTCGAGTAGTGGAGGTGCTGCTCAACGTAGTTTGCAGGGTACGATACCTTAACATCTACAATCTTGTCACCCTCCATAACCAACTCGTACTCAGGGTTTACCATGCCCGAGTATGGCTCGATATTGAGTGCGTAGTAACGCTCGCGTACCTCCTTGTGGAGTTCTGGGTCAATCTTCACAGCATACTTCTCGATGAGAGCCTTACCAGCCTCGAAGTCACCCTCCGACTTGATGCGCTGAATCTCGCGCAACTGCTCGCCGAAGATAGCACGCAACTTGTCGAAGTCGTTCACTACGAGGTAGCGCTTGCCATCCTTCTTAACCCACTCGATAACGTTGTCGGCCTTACCAAGCTCGTAAGCCCACTCCGAGATGAGCTTGCGGTTACGCATGTGAGCCTGCTCAACATCCTTGCCGAGCTCGATACGCGAGAACTGAGTCATCATACCATTCATAACGTACGACGAGTACTGAGCCTTAGCAACCTCGAGCGAAGGAATCAAGCCAATATCAACCATCTTCTGGTCTCCCAAGTAGTAGAGTGCGAAGAGGTCGGCGCGAGTCTCCTCGAGTGGTGACGAGTATACGCCAAGCTCGGTACCTGTAGTGCCTGGAGCCAACTGTCCCGAACCGTGACCGAGACACTCGTGGAGGTCGGTGTGGAGGTCGTCCGAAAGTTTGCCGTGCTCCTTCATACGAGCGCGATCCTCCTCGCGGAGTACAAACTCCTCCGAGAAGCCCGAGCCCTGTGATGCGCGGTTGTATGCGTAGGTGATGTTGTCGATAGTTACCGACTTCGAGCCGTGATCCTTGCGAATCCAATCGGCGTTCGGAAGGTTGATACCGATAGGGGTAGTAGGGTAGGTGTCGCCACCGAGCATAGCTACGGTAATTACCTTAGCCGATACACCCTTAACCTTCTTCTTGCGGTATGCAGGGTTGATTGGCGAGTGATCCTCGAACCACTGTGCGTTGTCCGAGATAATCTGAGTACGCTTGCAAGCCTTCTCGTCGCGGAAGTTTACAACCGACTCCCACGAAGCCTTGTAGCCGAGTGGATCGCCATAAACCTCGGTGAAACCATTTACGAAGTCTACGTTCGACTTGGTATCCTTAACCCAAGCAACGTTGAATGCGTCGAAGTCGCGCAAGTCGCCCGACTTGTAGTACTTAATCAACAAACCGATGGTTGTCTTGTGTGGCTCCTTAGCTACAGCCTGAGCCTTCTCCAACCAATATACAATCTGCTCCAAAGCTTCCGAGTACATACCGCCAATCTTGTAGGTCTGCTCGTAGATCTTGCCATTCTTCTTAACAAGCTTCGAGTTGAGTCCGTACGAAATTGGGCATGGGTCGTTGCCAGCCTTCTTAATCATGTCGTTGTAGAACTTCTCTACCTCAGCCTGGGTTAAGCCCTCGTAGTAGTTACCAGCCGAAGTTGCGATTACGTCTGCACCCTTAGCCTGGTTGAGACGAGTTGCGTAGAGTGCAGGGTTGAAGATAGCCTCGAGCATAACCTCCTTCTCAACAGGAAGCTCCACCTTGTAGGTCTCCAACTGCTTCTCGAACCACTCGCGCGAGAACTCTGGCTGGAACTTATCGTTCGAGTAGTGGTGGTGGATACCATTAGCCAACCACACCTTCTTCAAATACTTCTCCATCGCCTTGAACTGAGGGCACTCCTTGTTACCCTCGTACGAGGTGTATATCTGCTCCAAAGCGCGACGGATGGTGAGGTTATACTTGAAATTCTGGTCGAACAAGATGTCGCGACCGCACTTTGCAGACTCTGCCAAGTAGTAGATGAGGAGCTTGTCCTCCAACGACTGATTCTCGAATTCAGGTACCTCGTAGCGGATAATCTTGATATCGTCGAAACGATCCACAATCCAAGGCTGTTCTGCTGCGTTGCTTGCTTCGTCAGCCTTCTGACCCTGGCAAGATGTTGCAGCCAATGCAATAATTCCCATTGTTACAAAAAAGATTTTTTTCATACTATACATATATTTATTTAAGTGTTGTATTTTCTGCAAATCGTTCTATGCGATGGAATAGCACATAGTTCGAGTCGTGCTGATTGTGCGCCTGACCCTCTTCGTCCTCCCACGCAGTGCGAAGTACCGCCACGATGTCGTTGCCCTCGAAGAGCCAATCCACATACTGCACGCCGTGGTAATAGACATCGGGGTGGTCTACAATTGTGCGCTCCTTCTTCCACTCCATCAGGTCGGTCGAGCTGTAGAGCGAGAGCGTGTTGCGCGTCTTATCATTCTTAATAACGAGTTTTTCGGGGTCGGTATTGTTCACCAAAGTCCAATACTTGCCTGTGCGCTCGTCGTAGCGGATGGTGAACTTCTTTGCTCCACCAGGGAATGGCATAAAGCCCTTCTCTGCGTCGAACGAAATCTGCTTGCCATTCGAAGACACCTCCACTCGCGCGCAATGCTCCACGCCTACACCCTTTATTGTGCCTACGCGGAGGATGTTAAGCAGTTGCTTATTCTTGTGGTCGTAGACGATGTTGCCCTCGAGCCAACCTCGAAATTCTCCCTCGAGCCACGCAGGGTCGGAGTAGATTACGTTCGAGCAACGCCAACTCTTTGCGTCGAGCAGGTCGGCATTTGCGGGAGCCGACAATACCATAGCAGAGTAGCGACGTCCCCACTTGCGCACCTTGTGTGTGGCATACTCGAAGGCCTTGTAGATGCGGCCGTTGTGCACAAGTACGGGGGTTGGAGCGGTGTGATACTCACCCTCGACAAGTAGACCATTCTCTGCATTGTACGGATTGCTCCACGTCTGGCCACCATCGGTTGATTTGCGAATTACGATGTTGCCGTGGTGACGACAGGTACCTAAGATGTAGATGGCATTGTTGTGATAGAAGAGCGACGACCAGAACTGACCGCGCAATGACGCGCTCTTTTGCCATGTAGCACCCTTGTCGTCCGATACAAAGATGTCGGTGATGGCGGTCTCGAACTCCTTGGTCTTTGGACCGAAGTAGTCGTGACTTACAACATATCGACCATTAGGCAATATGCAGATGCTTGGCGAACCAAGATATTTGCCCTTCGATGCTGGGCTATGGTTGATGACAATGCCCGGCAACTCGGCCTCTTGTGCCGATGCCGAGAGGGCAATTGCTGCCAAAAGTATTACAATCAAAAAACGCTTCATAGTTTTGGCTCAAGCCAAATTAAAAATTATTTTAAGGGTGGTTAAGGTCGTTAGGGTCGTTAGGGTCGTTAGTGTTTTTTTTAAACTACTCTCAACTCTCAACTCTCAACTACTCACTAATACCCAAAAATCTCCTCCTGCGACAAGAACTTTATCTTGCCCAACGAGCGGAGATATTTCATATCGAGGTCGTTCCTATCGCCCAAGATGCAGTAGGTGTATGGACGACCCTTGATGAACTCCTGCTGGAACTTCACTACGTCGTCGAGCGAGAGATTCTTCACACCCTCGTAAACGGTCTTGTTGATATCCTCCTTCAAACCAAACTTCTCGTGGTCGAGATAGCTCCACAAGATGTTTGCCTTGGTGGTGCGCTTGCTCTCCAAGTTTGCCAAGATGCCACTCTTTGCGAGGTCAAAGGCCTTATCCGAGCGAGGCATATCTTCGATAATCTCGTCGAAGGCCTCCACGGCTTGCTGCAACTTGTCGTTCTGCGTAGCGATAAAGGCGTAGAAGTAGTAAGGATCCTTCGGAGTCTTTCCCTTCCAAAGTCCTGCGTATGCCGAGTAGGCCAAACCGCGAGCCTCACGCATCTCCTGGAATACGACAGAGTTCATACCTCCCGAGAAGTAGTTGTTGTAGAGCTCTGCAATTGGAGAGTTCTTGACGTTGAACATATCCTGCTCGCGACACGAATACTGCATATAGTAGATCTGCTTTGCGTCGTACTGAGCAAAGAGAACTCCTGGCTCCTCTACGCTGTTCGACGAGAGCCTAATAGGCTCCACCTTCTGCAACGTGTCGGTTGTGCAGTGAACATCCTGTAACGACTTCGCAAGCTCGTTCATTGGTTTTGGTCCGTAGTACATCACGCGATGCTCGATGCCCTGCAAAGCCTTAATCTGCGAGAGCAACTCATCGGATGTTACATCGTTCAACTCCTTGTTCGACATCTTCACCTTGCGAGCATACTCCGCGCCATAGATGGCATACTGCTGCAATGCACCGAAGCAATCCTGCTGCGAAGATTTTGCGTTGAGGCGCTCCTGCTGGACATCGCGCTTAACCTCGCGCAATACCGCCTCGTTGCCCTCGACATTAGCGATGTAATCCTCGACAATCCTCATCGCCTTCTCCATATTCTCCGAAAGTCCACCAATGGCGATGTATGTCTTGTTCAGGTCGGTTACAATCTGGAAATCGCAAGCCAAGTCGTACAACTCGCGCTGAATCTGCTCGGCCGACTTCTCGGCTGTGCCCAACATCTCCATATAGCTAGTGGCCAATGGCAACGACTTGAAGTTGGTTGCTCCAAAGTCGTAGAGGTAGATGAGCGAGAAGAGTTCGTTAGTCTCGTTCTGCTTGTAGAGCACCTCGGTGCCATTTTTCAAATTTGTGCGGCTCATATCGCGCTCGAAATCTACGAACGAAGGTGTAATAGGCGCGACCTTGCTCTGCTGTATCGATAGGAGATAGTCGCTCTGAGCATCACGATTTGCCGAAATCGGAGTGATGGTTGGCTTCTCAATCTTCTTCTGCGACTTATCCTCGCCCTGACGTTTGTAGACTACGCAATAGCCGTCGAGTGTGAGATTCTCCTTTGCCCAAGCAACAATATCGGCCTTGGTGAGCTTCGCTGCACGATCCAATTCGGTGGCAACATCCTTCCACTCCAAGCCATTGATGAAGGCTGCCTCCATCTTATAGGCACGAGCAAAGTTGTTCTCCAATTGCTCCATCTCGCTCTTGCGGTAGTTGGCAATGATAGACTTTAGCAGTTCCTCGTCGAACTCGCCATTGCGAACCTTCTCAATCTCGGCCAAGAGCAACTCGCGAACCTCCTCGAGAGTTTGACCCTGCTTAGGCTCGCCCGCAACCATTGCAATACCCGCATCGGCGAGGCACTCTATATAACCATAGGCATTGAGCACCTTCTGCGACTGCAAAAGGTCGGTGTCGATTAGACCGCAGCTGCCATTCGAGAGTACCGACGATAGAATTTCTCCAATTAAAGCACCCTCGCTACGAGCGCCACCCACAGGCCATGCGATAGCAACGCACTCGCTCTCCAGGCCGTAGACCTCCGACTCCTTAATCTCGGTGAGAGGTTTTGGCTGATACTCCTCGACCTTTGGAAGATTCTCGTTTGGCTTCAAAGAGCCGAAATAACGCTCGATAATCTTTATCGCCTCGTCGGGGTTGAAGTCACCCGCCATACATATTGCCATATTGTTTGGCACATAGTATGTCTTGTAGTAGTTCTTGATGTTTGTAATCGACGGATTTTTGAGGTGTTCCTGCTTGCCAATTGTGGTCTGTGTGCCATACGGATGGTCAGGGAAAATGCTCGCCATAATCTCGTCGAAGAGCTTGCCACTATCACGAGTGAGTCCCATATTGTACTCTTCGTAGACGGTCTCCAACTCGGTGTGGAAACCACGAATGGTGGCATTAGCAAAGCGCTCCGACTGAATCTTTGCCCAATTCTCAATCTGATTCGATGGGATATCTTCCACATAATTTGTCTCATCGAACGAAGTCCAAGCATTGGTGCCATCTGCTCCTATAGCCTGCATTAGCTTGTCGTACTCGTTAGGAATGGCGTACTTCGATGCCTCCTGCGATACGCTGTCAATCTTGGCATAGAGGGTCTTACGTTCCGCTTCGTCGGTGGTCGTGCGATACACCTCGAACAAACGCTCAATCTCGTCGAGCAGAGGCCTCTCCGCCTCGTAGTTCTGTGTGCCGAACTTGTCGGTACCCTTGAACATAAGGTGCTCGAAGTAGTGTGCCAAACCTGTAGTCTCGGCAGGGTCGTTCTTCGAGCCTACACGCACGGCAATCATAGTCTGCAAGCGAGGCTGCTCCTTGTTCACTGACATATAGACCTTCAGTCCGTTGTCGAGCGTGTAGATGCGCACGCCCAACTTGTCGCCCTCGACCGACTCGAAAGTTCGGTCGCTACTGCACGCAATCGCAAAGAGAGCTACCGCTAAAGCAATAATCCACGATACTCTCTTCATTCTACTTCACGAGTTTGTTAGTTGCGGTATCAGGGAAGATTACGTTTGGTTCGAAGCTCTTAGCCTCCTCGAAATCCATCGAGGCGTACGAGATGATGATTACGATGTCGCCCACGCTAGCCTTGTGTGCTGCTGCGCCGTTGAGGCATATCACGCCACTGCCAGCCTCGCCAGGAATGGCATAGGTCTCGAGGCGCTCGCCATTGGTGACGTTTACCACCTGAACCTTCTCGCCACGAATGATATTCGCAGCCTTTAACAACTCCGAGTCGATAGTGATGCTACCTACGTAGTTGAGGTTAGCCTCTGTAACGTGTACTCGGTGAATCTTTGATTTCAATACTTCGATTGTCATCTTATTTAAGTTTAATGTTATCTATCAATCTAATCTCGCCCGCCTGAACAGCAATGCATCCCTGCACACGCTCCGAGTCGCTCCAAGCCTCTACGGTCTGCATTGTAAGAGCATCTACTGCGGCGAAGTATATAACCTTGAGAAGCTCGTTCTTCTCCACCTCTGCGGTAACCCAAGCGGTGAGCTCGGCAGGGGTCATCTCGCCCACTTTGGCTACGGCTGCGCTCAACACCTCGTAGATGTGAGGCGCTGCGGCACGATGAGCAGGTGTGAGCAGAAGGTTACGCGACGAGCGAGCCAAGCCATCCGTATCGCGGATGATAGGGCAGTCGATAATCTCCACCTCGATGCCAAGCTGTGCCACCATAGCGCGAATTACAGCAATCTGCTGAAAATCCTTCTCGCCGAAGTAGGCGCACGTAGGCTTTACGATGTCGAATAGGCGGCTTACCACCTGTGCCACGCCATTGAAGTGTCCTGGACGTGTTGCTCCCTCCATAACTTTGTCGATGAGTCCGAAGTCGAACACTCGAGTGTCGGGCTCGGGGTAGATCTCCTCGACCGATGGGAAGAGCACCAAATCTACGCCAGCCTCGGCCAACATTGCAGCGTCGGCCTCGGGGGTACGAGGGTAATTCTTAAGATCGTTCTTGTCGTTGAACTGTGTTGGGTTAACGAAAACGCTCGCCACAACCACGTCGCACTCTTTGCGAGCGCGCTCAACGAGCGAGATGTGTCCCTCGTGCAAAGCACCCATGGTAGGGATAAAACCTATCTTTTTGCCTTGACTTGCAGCGAGTTCCTCGCGCAATGCCTTAACTGTTGAAACTGCTTTCATCTTTTGGGTATTATACTTGTGGGCGCAAAAATACAAAAACAAACGGAAAACGGAAAACGGAAAGCGGAAAACTTTTAAGTTTTTCGTTCTTATTATCCGCTTTTCGCTCTCCGCTTTCGGTTTTGCTCGCTAACAATACTCCTCGATATCCTCTTTGGTGATGGTCGAACCACTCAGCACAACAAGTCGTTCTACCACGTTGCGGAGTTCGCGAATGTTGCCCGACCACTGCTTGTCTGATAGTAGTGCAATCGCTTCTGCGTCAATGCGTTTGGTCGGTATGCGATACTCCTTGCAGATGCTCTCCAAAAAGTGATTTACAAGTATCGCCACATCCCCTTTTCGCTCGCGCAAAGGTGGTACTTTTATCAGAATTACACCTATGCGATGATAGAGGTCTTCGCGGAAATTTCCCTTGCTTATTTCGTACTCGAGATTCTTGTTTGTAGCGGCAATGACTCGCACATCGACCTCTATGTCGCGGTCGCTACCAACCCTCGAAATCTTGCGCTCTTGCAGAGCTCTGAGCACCTTCGCTTGAGCCGAGAGTGACATGTCGCCAATCTCATCCATAAAGAGCGTACCTCCGTCAGCCTGTTCGAATTTGCCTTTGCGCTGCTTGATTGCCGAGGTGAAGGCACCGCGTTCGTGACCGAAGAGTTCGCTCTCGATTAGTTCCGATGGAATGGCTGCGCAATTCACCTCTACAAAGGGCGCATTGGCGCGATGGCTCGTGTGGTGCAACCATTTGGCAACCAACTCTTTGCCCGTTCCGTTTTCGCCTGTGATTAGCACGCGTGCTTCGCTCTTTGCAACCCTCTCTACAAGGGTGCGAAGACGCACAATCTGCTCCGATTCGCCCACTATTGGCTCTATGGCGTTGCGCTCGGTTGTGGCGCGTTGTCGGGCGGATTTTGCGCGAGGTGTAGGCGCGGTCTCGCACTGTGGTGGGGCTATTGCCTTGCGAATGGAGCAGAGCAGACGATTCATATCTATCGGCTTGGTCAGAAAGTCCACCGCACCGTGGCGCACAGCCTCTACGGCCGAGTTGATATCGTTCTCGCGTGAGAGTACAATAAACGGTAGATTTGTCTCGGCAAGCCCTTCGGCATTGTCGGCCAGAATGAGGTCGAACGGAATCTTTTCGCACATACTGCGAGCCAATGCCGACGATTCGGCACCCTCGGTCGAGAAACCTTCAAATTCCAATCTTTCGCGCAGATTGTTGCGCACACTTTTTGATTGTTCTAAGATTAAAACTTTTGCCATTTTGATATTCGGTAAAAAAATACTATTTTTGCAATCTGATAGTGGACCAAAGGTAAATCTTTTGCTCGATACGGCATAATGCTGCAGTTGGGCGGAACTATAGACAATGCGCGACCAAATGTGCTATTCGGTGTGACCTTATAGCGTGACATTTGGCCCGAAAGACCAAATAAGATATTCGCAGATTATATGCATAAGAACTACAACTACTTACGTCAACGATTGATGATTCCCGAGTATGGCCGTCATATTCAGGAGATGGTCGATTCGTTGCTCGAGATAGAGGATCGCGACGAGCGTACTCGTCAGGCTAAGGCTGTTATTGCGGTGATGGGAAATCTCAACCCTCACCTGCGTGATACTGCCGATATCGCCCACAAATTGTGGGACCACCTCTTCATTATGTCCGACTTCCGTCTCGATGTCGATAGCCCCTATGCGTTGCCAAAGCGCGAGGACTTGGAGGTGAAGCCCGAGCCGTTGAACTATCCGCAGAGCTACATCTCGCACAAGCACTATGGCAAAAATATCGTGCGAATGTTGCATCGTGTGGCTTCTGAAGGTCAGACCGAGGCGAGTTCGGAGTTGGGTAATATTGCACGCTATATGCGAGCTCGCAGTGCCGAGTACAACAACGAACACCCCAATACGGAGGTTATCCTAAACGATATAACAATGTTGTCCGACGGAGCTATAAAACTCGATGAAGAGTGGCTCAAAAAGGCCGAGTCGGAGCATAAAACAGCCCTTTCGCTCCATAAGAGTCAGAAGCACCAAAAGAGTCAGCAGCGTCAGCAGCAGAAGGGTGGCCGAAAAAACAACAACCCTCGACACAATAGCTCGAAGTAGCCGAGCGTTATAGGTTGTGGATAACTTAAATTAAACTACGATGAAGAGATTTTTTCTTAATATAACAGTTGTGGCAATGGTTGCGGCCCTGTTTGTGGCCTGCTCCAATCACGATGTCGAGATCTCGGGTCGATTTGTTGGACTCAACTTCAATCGCGTCTATCTCGAGCGTACAACCGCCTCTGGTCAGAGTA
Organism: Alistipes sp.; assembly: GCA_045614685.1. Taxonomy (GTDB): domain Bacteria; phylum Bacteroidota; class Bacteroidia; order Bacteroidales; family Rikenellaceae; genus Alistipes. Next base: position 29,769 of record JAZLDJ010000122.1, read on the forward strand.
TTATCGATTCGGTAGACCTCGACAATAATGGCGTATACCGCTTTGTGATAGAGGATGCCGATGCTACACCTACGCTCTATAATGTAATATATGGTGGTGAGCGCATTCCACTGTTGCTTTCGCAAGGCGAGAGCGTCGAGGTGGGCTCTATGGGTAGCGTTATGGCCAACTATACGGTAAGTGGCTCGCCCGAGTCGGAGTTACTTCGCCTCTTTACCAAGGATTTCTACGAGGGTCAACTCGAGCTCAAAAAGATAGAGCAGGAGTACTACGGCGAGACTGACGATGCCACCAAACGTCATTTGGCACAGCGCTATAGCACGGCCTATAATGCTCTCAAGCGCAAGCAGATATCCTTTATCGTCGAGCACAAGGAGCAACTTGCTTCGGTCTATGCGCTCTATAAGCGACTCCCTGGCGAGAAGCATCTCTCGAGTGCCGACACCGATTTGATATACTATCGCACCGTGGCCGATGCCGTGTCGGTGAAGTATCCATCTTCGCCAATGACCATTAAACTCAGCAACGATATCGCCCGTATGGAGGCGCAGATATCGCTCCTGAACTCCATCGAGTTCCGCAACTCGCCCGAACTCAAGGGCAAGGATATGTTTGGCAAGGAGCACACCCTCTCGTCGTTGGAGGGCAACTATGTTTTGGTAGACTTTTGGTCGGCAGAAATAGGCAATAGCAACGCCTTGAATGCCGAACTCAAGGATATATATGCCGAGTTCGAGTCGAAGGGCTTCCGTGTCTATCAGGTTTCGGCCGACACCTCTAAGGTTCTTTGGATTACGGCGGTGCAGGAGCAGAGCCTACCTTGGATTTCGGTATGCGACTATAAGGGCGAGCGTTCGCCACTCTTGCGTGCATACAACATCCGCAAGTTGCCGTCAAACTTCCTAATCGACCCCGAGGGTAAGATTATAGCGTCGGACATCTATAGTGATGCACTACGTCGCAAACTCGCCTCGTTGCTTAAATAATTTGCTATGCACTATTTCGTATCGGACATACACCTTGGAGCAGGGGATATCGCCTCGCAACGTCGTGTCGAGAGGGCTTTTCTCGACTTCTTGACCCATATCGAGAAGGATGCCGAGTCGCTCTTTTTGGTTGGCGACATCTTCGACTTTTGGTTCGAGTATAAGAGGGTTGCGCCCAAGGGCTTTGTTCGCGTTCTTGGCCGCTTGGCCGAGTTGCACGATAGGGGCGTGAGGATAGTGATGCTTACGGGCAACCACGATATGTGGGTGGGTAGCTACCTCCCCGAGGAGTGTGGTATCGAACTCTACACCAAGCCTCAGACCTTCACCCTCGCGGGCAAGCAGATCTATGTTGCCCACGGCGACAATATGAACATCAAGGGTCAGCCTATGTTGCAGCTTATGAATGCAATGTTCCGTTCGAAGTGCCTTCGCAAGGTGGTTTCGTGGATTGTTCATCCCGACTGCTTTATGCGCTTTGGCAAGTGGTGGAGTGGTCACTCGCGTAAGTCGCACGGCGCAGCACCGGGTGCCGAGGTCTTGACTCCACTCATCAACTACGCCACCGACTACGGCAAGACTCACGAGGTGGACTACTTCGTCTTTGGACATATGCACTACCCGTCGGATATCGAGTCGCCTCAGCGAATGCTCTTTATGGGCGATTGGCACAACAATCCGAGCTATGTCTCGCTCGACAATAGTGGAGAAATAGAATTGAATATTATAAAAGGCTAACGGCTAAAAAATATGAAACAATATCTTGAGTTGCTAACTCGAATTAAGAATGACGGCGTAGTTAAGACCGACCGCACAGGTACGGGTACCAAGAGTGTCTTCGGACATCAGATGCGCTTCGACCTCTCCGAGGGATTCCCATTGCTTACCACCAAGAAGGTCTTCCTCAAGGGCATTATCCACGAGTTGTTGTGGTTCCTCAATGGCGACACCAACATCAAGTACCTTGTCGATAATGGCGTGCATATTTGGGATAACGACGCCTACCGCTACTACAACGAGTTGTGCGTGAAGGAGGGCGTTTTGCCTGTGGCAATGGATGAGTTTCTGCGTGCTGCGCAGGAAGGTATCGATTCGCCTATTGAGGGCTATAAGTTTGGCGATTTGAACCACGTCTATGGCTATCAGTGGCGCTCGTGGCCACGTCCGAATGGTGAGACTATCGACCAGATTCAGCAGGCTGTGGATTTGATTACAAAGAACCCCGATTCGCGCCGTATCATCGTCTCGGCGTGGAATGTGGCCGATGTCGAGAAGATGGCTCTGCCTCCGTGCCACACCTTGTTTCAGTTTTATGTGGCCGATGGCAAATTGTCGTGTATGCTCTATCAGCGTAGTGCCGACACCTTCCTTGGCGTGCCATTCAATATCGCATCCTACGCCTTGCTTACTATGATGATGGCGCAGGTATGTGGCCTCGAGCCGGGCGAGTTCGTTCACACTACGGGCGATACTCACCTCTATCTCAACCACTTCGAGCAGGTCGATGAGCAGCTTTCGCGCACACCGCGTGCCTTGCCAAAGATGAAGATAAACCCAGATGTCAAGTCCATCTTCGACTTTAAGTACGAGGACTTCGAGCTTGAGGGATATGATCCATATCCGACAATCAAGGCCCCAATGTCCTTCTAAAAATCGTTCTGATGAGTTCTTTTTGCACGAGTGCGTCGGACACCAAAATGCTCACATAGGTCTCCTATGCTCCGATTTTGTTGCCTAGCATCGCACAAAAATAATCTCATTATAGCCGATTTTTGGGTTGTGGAATTAAAAACTTTTAACTCTGCACTTTTAACTAATTATGATTTCAATCATTGTAGCCATTGCCGAGAATGGCGTCATAGGCGATAAGAACGCCTTGCTTTGGAATATCAAGGAGGATATGCGTCGCTTCCGTACCACCACTACGGGCCACCCCGTAATTATGGGACGCAAGACCTTCGACTCTATAGGCAGACCTCTGCCTAAGCGTACAAATGTTGTCATCACTCGCAGCGATGCCGAGTTCGAGGGTTGCTTTGTGGCGCACTCGTTGGAGGAGGCTGTGGCAATGTTCCCAGCCGATGAGGAGGTGTTTATCATAGGTGGTGCGCAAATTTATAATCAGGCCCTTTCGTTGGCCGATAAGTTGTATCTGACCATTGTTCACCGCAACTACGATGGTGATACATCATTCCCCGAGATAGATTATTCCGAGTGGCACGAAGTTGCCCGCGAGGAGTTCGAACGAGGTGAAGAGTACGATGGTAGTTTTACATTTATAGACTTAGAAAGAAAAAAATAGATGCCTGCAAGCATCTATTTTTTTGTTATAATATATCGCCCAACTCGCTGAGCTTCACAACTCTATCCTCGACCTTGCCGATGGCAGTAGGGAGTATTAGGTGTATTGTGTTTCCCTTGCGCTTCTTGTCGCCTTCGATAGCCTTCAGAAGCAGTTTACGCTCTACGGGCAACTCTGTTACGAAACCATATTGCTCGATAATGGCGAGTATGCGCTTAGCATCGGCCTCGTTGATGAGACTGTGCGAGAGAGCCGAAAGAGTGATGTAGTGCAGACCTATAGCCACCGCCTCGCCGTGCGAGTAGCGCTGCGAGCACTTCTCGATGGCGTGAGCCAGTGTGTGTCCGAGGTTGAGTATGCGGCGCAATCCCCCTTCGCGCTCATCCTGTGCCACAACATTTGCCTTAACCTCTATGCAACGAGCGATAACCTCCTCGAGCAGAGTTGTATCCTTACGTAGTGTCTCGAATGAGGTCTGCTCCAAAATCTCGAACAACTCCTTGTCGCCAAGGATGGCAGTCTTGATAACTTCGGCCAATCCGGCACGGAACTCGCGGTCGGGTAGCGACTGAAGAAGCGCTACGTCGCACACCACGAAGTCGGGTTGTGCGAATACGCCCACCATATTCTTGAATCCGCCCACATTCACTCCATTCTTTCCGCCCACCGAGGCGTCCACCGAGCCGAGTAGGGTGGTGGTCACGAAGCCAAACTTCACACCACGCATATATGTCGAGGCTACAAAGCCCGAGATGTCGGTCACGATGCCACCACCAATGCCTAGGATGAAGGTGTCGCGGTCGGCACCCAAATCTATCAATTTGCGATATACATCCTCGAGTGTAGCGAGACTCTTTGCCTGCTCGCCCTGACCTACGAGAATGTGCTCGTATGGTGCTATAAGGCTGTGGTGCGTGCGGTCGATGTTGGTGTCCGAGATTACAATTACGCGCTTCTCGGGTAGCAATTGTGTAAGAATATTGCCCACTGCATCGACATATACGCAGCTACCATTGGTTACATCAATCCTCTTCGACATGATTTTCTGTTAATATTAGTTCTACAAAAGTAGTAATTTTCCGATTAAAATTAGTAATTTTGTCGCGTTATTTAGATGAAAAATCGCACAATTATATGCAGAAACTACGCAACATCGCAATTATTGCTCACGTAGACCACGGCAAAACCACTCTGGTCGATAAGATGATTATGGCAGGAAATCTCCTGCGCGAGCCTTCGAAGACGGGTGACCTCGTACTCGATAACAACGACCTCGAGCGTGAGCGTGGTATCACCATCCTCTCGAAGAATGTGTCGGTAGTCTACAAGGATTACAAAATCAATATCATCGATACCCCAGGCCACGCCGACTTTGGTGGCGAGGTGGAGCGCGTGTTGAATATGTGCGACGGTGTGCTTTTGTTGGTCGATGCCTTCGAGGGTACTATGCCACAGACTCGCTTCGTGTTGCAGAAGGCTCTCTCGCTTGGCAAGAAGCCTATCGTCGTAATCAACAAGGTCGATAAGCCAAATTGTCGTCCCGAGGTTGTCAACGAGCAGGTCTTCGATTTGATGTTTACCTTGGATGCTACCGAGGAGCAGCTCGACTACAAGACCATCTATGGCTCGGCTAAGCAGGGCTGGATGTCGCATAAGTGGAACGAGAAGACCGATAGCATCGTGCCGTTGCTCGACGCTATTATCGACGAAATCCCCGAGCCTGCAACCACCGAGGGTACTCCGCAGTTGCTCGTTACTTCGCTCGAGTATTCGTCGTATATTGGCCGTATTGCCGTAGGTAAACTCACCCGCGGAACACTCGTGAATGGTCAGGCCGTTACCCTCGCAAAGCGCGATGGTACAACAATGGTCAAGACCAAGATTAAGGATTTGATGGTCTTCGACGGCCTCGGCAAGAAGAAGGTCGAAAGGGTAGAGTGCGGTGAGATTTGCGCCTTGGTAGGAATCGAGGGCTTCGAGATTGGCGATACAATCTGCGATGCCGAGAATCCCGAGCCGCTGCCACCAATCAAGATCGACGAGCCTACAATGTCGATGCTCTTCACCATCAATAACTCGCCATTCTTTGGCCGTGAGGGTAAGTTCGTAACCTCACGCCATATCAAGGATCGTTTGGATAGCGAGTTGGAGCGCAACCTCGCTTTGCGCGTGGAGCAGGGCCTCAATGCCGACTCGTTTATAGTCTATGGTCGTGGTGTGTTGCACCTCTCGGTGTTGGTCGAGACTATGCGCCGCGAGGGCTACGAGTTGCAGGTTGGCCAGCCAAAGGTTATCATCAAGGAGATTGATGGCGTGAAGTGCGAGCCTATCGAGGAGATGACAGTAGATTGCCCTGAGGAGTGCGCAGGTACCGTCATCGAGCTCACCACTCGCCGCAAGGGAACGCTCACAAATATGGAGTCGGCCAATGGTCGCACCCGCCTCGAGTTCGACATCCCTTCGCGCGGTATCATTGGCTTGCGTTCGAATATGCTCACTGCCACCGCTGGCGAGGCTATTATGTCGCACCGCTTGCGTGCCTTCGAGCCCTATGTTGGCGATATAGATATGCGTACCAATGGCTCGATTATCGCCTCCGAGACGGGTACCGCCTACGCCTATTCAATCGATAAGTTGCAGGATCGTGGTCGATTCTTCATCTCACCTATGGAGGAGGTCTATATGGGACAGGTCATCGGCGAGCACACCCGCAGCAACGACATCACCGTCAATGTTTGCAAGGCTAAGCAACTTACCAATATGCGAGCTTCAGGCTCCGACGATAAGGCGGTCATCGTACCTCCAAAAATCTTCTCGCTCGAGGAGGCATTGGAGTATATCAAGGAGGATGAGTATGTTGAGGTAACACCAAAGTCGATGCGTCTGCGTAAGATTCTCTTGAACGAGGTCGACCGCAAGAGAGCATCAAAGTAAAATAGATAACAAAGGTTGAGAATTATTCTCAACCTTTTTTTAATGTCTTGAACGAAAGAATGTGCCACGAGATAGCTGTGGCAAGCAAGGCCATCAGCACCTGTGCCCACCACCATCTGTCGACCACCGCAAATATGCAGTAGCCTATGGTGAGCCAAACGAGCGATACCGACACCACCTTTACACGCAGGGGGATGGCACGATGTTCGCGGTAGTTGCGGATATATTCGCCAAATACTCGGTGGTTGAGCAACCACGTGTAGAGATTGGGCGAGGCTTTGAGCCAAGCGGCAGCTGATAGCAACAGAAATGGGGTAGTGGGGAGCATCGGAAGAAATATGCCCAATACACCCAAACCCAACGATAGGCAGCCTACTATGATTAAAAATATCCTCATTGCGATGGCAAAAATACGAATTTATTTGTATATTTGTAACATTGAAAGACCGAATCAAATATATAACAGTTATAGATATGAATAAAATTGGTATCGCTTGCGACCACGCAGGCTACGACTTGAAAGAGTTTTTGGTAGGCTACCTCTCGGCTAAGGGCTTCGAGGTGTTCGACTTTGGCTGTCACTCCGAGGAGAGCTGCGACTATCCCGACTATGCACACCCTATGGCCGGAGCATTGGAGGATGGAACTTTCCCACGCGCCATCGGCATTTGTGGCTCGGGCGAGGGTATGGCTATCACACTCAACAAACACGCCAAGGTGCGTGCTTCGCTCTGCTGGTTGCCCGAGATAGCAAAGCTCACGCGTCAGCACAACGACAGCAATGTCCTTGTCTTGCCGGCACGCTTCATCTCCAACGAGGAGGCTCTTGCCATCCTCAACGAGTGGCTCAACACCGAGTTCGAGGGTGGTCGTCACGCCAATCGCGTAGCGAAAATCTAAGAACTGTAACGGCAAAAAAAAAATATCGTGATCCTTTCGGGTCACGATATTTTTTGTTTTACTCCAACTCCACCGGCACGAAGAACTCGGGGCAGTGGAAGCACGGTTGTGGTAGCGCAATCGGTTGCCACGAGAGGAAGTGAGGTTTCGATAGGTTGTCGCCACATTTGTAGAGATTTACCTTGAGTGTCAAGCCGTCCCAACTATCCACCTTGTCTTGGTGCATAATCGAGGTCGGAAGACCCAATATCATCGACCACTTATTCTCGCCTACACGCTCCTCGAAAGGCTCTGTGCCGAGCGAGGTTATGCGCTCCACCTGCGAGAGAACATCTTCACCTGCGTGGATAACGTCATTCCCCTTCTTGCGGTAGCCGATGAGCATCTTGCCGATGCAGGTAGTTTCGATGTTGTAGTATGCCTCGTCATCGAGCGAGAGGAAGAACTCGCAACACGAGTCGGTCCAAACCTCGCCATTATCCTCGGCTACGCGAGCGGCTGTGTAGCCCTCCTCGACATCGAAGCGAACATAGAGCTTCTCGCCCGTATGGAACATCTTGAATGTTACGTTCGGAGCGTAAGGGTACTCCTCAGCCCAGTTGCAACAAGCAATCTTCTCGGGTGCGATACCCTCGAAAACTTGTTCGAGGGTCTTGCCAGCCAAATCTATCTTTGCTATTTTCATATTAGGCGCGATATTTAGCGGTTGTAGCCTTAATCACCTCGCACATCTCGGCATACTGAGCCTCGATGCTCTGCAACAACGCATATTGTGCGTGAGTACGCACGAGGTTGTGGTTAGGCGACTTAATTTTGTAGTAGGTATCGCCATTGATGTAGTCCATCAAGAAACGCAACACCTGCTCGAAGGTTATGTAACGAGCCGAGAATGCAAGGTGATCCAACTCTGCCTGAGTAAGAGTATTTGCCTGCTGCGAGAGGTAGCCGTCAGCGTATGCTGCGAACATTGGCAACGAGAGCGATACGGTCGAGAGATCCTCGGCATCCTCTGCGCCTGTGTTTGCGTAGGTGCGGATAGCGTCGCCAAAGTCGTTCAATGCTGGAGCCGACATCACAGTATCGAGGTCGATAACGCAGAGTACGTTGCCCTGCTTGTCGAAGAGAATGTTGTTGATCTTGGTGTCGTTGTGAGTTACACGCATTGGAATCTCGCCCGACTCGACCTTAGCCCAGAATGCGAGCATATCCTCGCGACGTGACTCAATCCACTCAATCTCGGTAGCAAGCGAAGCTACGCGACCAGCAGCGTCCTGTGCGATAGCCTCGTCCCACTGCACAAAGCGGTGCTTGATGTTGTGGAATCCCTTGATAACCTCTGCCAAAGGCTCGGTAAAGTCTGCCAGCTGCGACTGGAACTTGCCGATACCCATACCGCCCATACGAGCCAAAGCCTCGCTATTAGCCGAGTCGTAGGCTACGGTGTCTGCGATAAATTCGCACACTGCCCAATACTCGCCCTCCTCGTCCACGTGGTAGAACTTGCCATCGTGGGTGTGGTTAATGGTCATAACCTCGCGCTTGGTATTGCCACCTTCGGCCTCGACCTTTGCACGGATGTGTGCAGTCACACGGTCGATATTGTCCATCATGGCAGGAACATCGGGGAAGATGTTCTTGTTCTTGCGCTGAAGGATGTAGTTAGGAGCCTCACCCTCGGTGTGCACGATAAATGTGTCGTTGATAAAGCCCTGTCCGAGCGGAGTGATCTCTTTGATTGTGCCCTCGAGTACAAACTCGCCGGCAATCTTAAGAAGTTTTTCTGTCATAGTTTTATCTTGTTTAATATACTAATTCGTCATTTTCTGTGCCAAATCCTGGCAAACCCACGCTATCGCCATAGCCCCTCTCGGCCACGACATTATAGATGTTAATCTCTGGTTTCAAATAGTTTTTCATAGTCGTAATGCTGTTTTTAGGGGTTATTACAATGCTGGCTTTGTGGTCAATGCCGAGCAACCGTCGTAGTTCTCCACGCCTGTCCAATCGGTGGTGCTGCCATAGATAAACTTGTGGAAGTTGTCGCTCTTGATGCGAGTATACTCGAATACATCCTCCTCTTGGTTGTATTCCGAAGCTATCTCGCCACCAATCTGGCAACTCTTTGCTATGACAGTCGCCGAGCGAGGAACGCCAAAGATGAAGCCTGTATTAGGATTTGCCTGAGTGTTGATCGTGCAGTGGCACTTTGCACCCTCTACAGCCACTACCGAGTAGCCTACGATACCGCCTACATAGAATGTTCCGCTGCTTGAGATGGTATAGTTGCTGACGCTGATGTTACCAATGTTTATAAGCTCTCCATTTGGTGCAAGACCTCCCGATATATATGCGCAGATGCCACCAACGTGAAGGCTTCCTACTTTCACATTGTCAACCGTGATATTACCCTTGTTTGTTGCGTTTGTGATCTGCGAGATATGGGTACCATTGCTGCTAACCTGTACACCCGCTACTCCTGCTACGCGAATAGAACCGCTGCTGGTTACATTGAGGCACTTAATCTCACCCTCATTAACCGCGTGCTTGATGAAGGTTTCATTGGTTGCTGCGCTTGCATAGTTTGGTGAAGCAAACAATCCTCCCACCATACCAGCATCGCCCCAATCGCCACTGAGAGTGATTGTACCCTTGTTCAGGCAAGGCTTGTCGCTACCCTCGGCCTTGTCGAGAAGGAGGCCGTAGCCCTTCTCCACATCACCCACGAAGC
>JAZLDJ010000123.1:0-34039 GCA_045614685.1 Alistipes sp.
AAGGAGGTAATGGGAATGATTATCAAGTTAAAACCATCTGCTGCGAAGGGTACTTATGTTCGTAGTATCTATCTTTCGACTACAATGAGTCCGGGCGTGCAGATTGATCCTAAATCAGTAGAAACCAAATAAAGGGAGGATTAAACGATGACAAGAGAAGAAAAAGCACTTGTAATTGAGCAGATTGCTGCTCAGCTCGGAGAGTATCCTCACTTCTACATCACTGATATCGAGGCTTTGAACGCAGAGCAGACTGCTCAGTTGCGTCGTAAGTGTTTCGAGAGCGACATTAAGTTGGTCGTTGTAAAGAACACTTTGCTCGGTAAGGCATTGGAGAAGATGAATTTGGCAGATGCTGAGTTGCTTAAGGTATTGCAGGGTCCTACTTCGATTATGTTTGCAAACACTGGTAAGGCTCCAGCGCTCCTTATTAAGGAGTTCCGCAAGAAGAGCGATAAGCCAGTTTTGAAGGCTGCATCGGTAGAGGGTTGCGTTTATGTTGGCGACAACCAGTTGGAGACCCTTTGCACAATCAAGAGCCGCGAGGAGCTCATTGGCGATATTGTATCGCTCTTGCAGTCGCCTGCTAAGAATGTCATCTCGGCATTGCAGGGTAATGCAGGACAGAAGATTGCGGGTATCGTAAAGACACTCGAAGAAAGAAACAATTAGTAAAAAAACGTAAAAAAACAAATTTAATAAAATTACAACTATGGCAGATGTAAAAGTATTGGCAGAGGAGTTGGTAAACTTGACTGTTAAAGAGGTAAACGAATTGGCTACTATCCTCAAGGAGGAGTACGGTATTGAGCCAGCTGCTGCAGCTGTTGCAGTTGCTGCTGCTCCTGCTGCTGCAGGTGAGGCTGCTGCTGCTGAGAAGACTTCGTTCGACGTAATCTTGAAGAGCGCTGGTCAGGCTAAGCTTGGCGTAATCAAGGTTGTTAAGGAGTTGACTGGTCTTTCGCTCGGCGACGCTAAGGCTCTCGTAGACGGCGCACCTAAGGCTGTTAAGGAGGGTGTTTCTAAGGAGGAGGCTGAGTCTATCAAGTCTGCTCTCGAGGAGGCTGGTGCTGAGGTTGAGGTTAAGTAATTCTACGAGTTATTTAACTCTACCTAAACAATCAGGTATAGTGCTTACGACTGCAGTGTAAGCGCTATACCTTTTCAGGTCTAAGGAATGGGAGTGCCATATTGAGCTGTGCCCATCCTAAGATTTTTTGATACTCTCAGGGTGTAATGTGTTTACGCTGAGAGTTTTAGCGCGGTTACACACAAGCGCGCACACGCGAGGGGTTGTTTTTCCCCTTTGAGTACTCACAACAAAAACAAATGGATTCAACAATGTCCACAACAACACAAAAAGAAAGAATCAGTTTCTCCACAATCCGCAACCGAGTGCCTTATCCGGATTTGTTGGAGGTACAGCTCAAATCATTCAGGGATTTCTTCCAGATGGATACCACCGCAGAGAACCGCAAGAACGAGGGTCTCTATCGCGTATTCCAGGAGAACTTCCCAATCACCGACACACGAAACAACTTCGTACTCGAGTTCCTCGATTACTACATTGATCCTCCTCGCTACACTATTGAGGAGTGTTTGGAGCGTGGCCTCACCTATAGCGTGCCACTCAAAGCGAAGTTGAAGCTCTATTGTACCGATGACGAGCACGAGGACTTTGGCGTCGTAGTGCAGGATGTCTATTTCGGCACAATCCCTTACATGACGGAGCGAGGCACTTTCGTCATAAATGGTGCAGAGCGCGTTATCGTATCGCAGTTGCACCGTTCACCAGGCGTATTCTTTGGTCAGAGCACCCACACAAATGGTACTAAGCTCTACTCGGCACGAATCATTCCGTTCAAGGGTTCGTGGATTGAGTTTGCATCGGACATCAACAATGTGATGTACGCTTACATCGACCGTAAGAAGAAGTTGCCTGTAACAACACTTTTGCGTGCTATCGGTTTCGAGACCGACCAGCAGATTCTCGATATTTTTGACCTTGCCGACGAGGTTAAGGTTACAAAGACAAACCTCAAGAAGGCAGTGGGCCGCAAGTTGGCTGCACGTGTTCTCTCGACTTGGGTAGAGGACTTCGTAGATGAGGATACAGGTGAGGTAGTTTCGATTGAGCGAAACGAGATCATCGTAGACCGTGAGACCATCTTGGAGGAGCGTCACATTGAGGCAATTTTGGAGAGCGGCGCCAAGACTATTATCTTGCACAAGGATAATCCATCGGGCGTTGATTTCTCGATTATATACAACACATTGCAGAAGGATACCTGTAACTCGGAGGTTGATGCAGTGCGCTACATCTATCGTTTGTTGCGTGCATCGGAGGCTCCGGATGACACTACAGCTCGCGACGTAATCGACAAGTTGTTCTTCTCGGACAAGCGTTACGATTTGGGCGATGTAGGTCGTTTCCGTATCAACAAGAAGTTGGATTTGGGTATCGATCCTGCAGTCCGCACACTTACTCGTGAGGACATCATTGCAATCATCAAGTACCTCATTCAGTTGATCAACTCGCGTGCTGAGTTGGACGATATCGACCACTTGTCGAACCGTCGTGTTCGTACCGTAGGCGAGCAGTTGTCGAACCAGTTCTCGATTGGTTTTGTTCGTATGGCAAGAACCATCCGCGAGCGTATGAATGTTCGTGATTCTGAGGTATTTGCTCCAATCGACTTGATCAACGCGAAGTCGTTGTCGGGTGTTATCAACTCGTTCTTCGGTACTTCGCAGTTGTCGCAGTTTATGGACCAGATCAACCCATTGTCGGAGATTACCCACAAGCGTCGTTTGTCGGCACTCGGTCCTGGTGGTCTTTCGCGTGATAGAGCAGGTTTCGAGGTTCGAGACGTACACTACACACACTATGGTCGTTTGTGTCCAATCGAGTCGCCTGAGGGTCCAAACATCGGTCTGATTTCGTCGCTTTGCGTTTATGCGAAGATTTCGGATATGGGCTTCTTGGAGACTCCATATCGTTCGTGCGAGAATGGTGTTGTCGATATGGACAACTCGCACATCCGCTACTACTCGGCAGAAGAGGAGGAGGGACAGATTATTGCACAGGCAGGTGAGCCTCTCACATCGGACAATCGTTTCGTGAACGATGGCCGTATCAAGGCTCGTTTGGGTGCAGACTTCCCAGTAGTACACGGCGAGGAGGTAAATCTCGTTGACGTGGCTCCTAACCAGATCGCTTCGATTGCAGCATCGTTGATTCCGTTCTTGGAGCACGATGACGCGAACCGTGCGTTGATGGGCTCGAACATGATGCGTCAGGCAGTGCCTCTCGTACGTTGCGAGTCTCCAATCGTAGGTACCGGTATCGAGAAGGATATGATTTCGGATAGCCGTATCCAGATTGTAGCCGAGGGCGATGGTGTAGTAGAGTTTGCTGATGCTACAGTTATCAAGGTACGTTACGACCGTTCGGAGGAGGAGATTATCTGCTCGTTCGCTCCGGAGGTTACAGAGTACTATTTGCCACGCTACCGTCGTACCAACCAGGATACTTCGGTAACATTGAAGCCAACCGTATTGACTGGCGATCGCGTGGTTAAGGGTCAGATTTTGACCGAGGGTTACTCGACACAGAATGGCGAGTTGGCCTTGGGTCGCAACTTGAAGGTTGCCTTCATGCCTTGGAAGGGTTACAACTTCGAGGATGCTATCGTGATTTCGGAGCGTATCCAGCGTGAGGATATCTTCACTTCGGTACATGTAAGCGAGTATATTACAGAGGTTCGCGATACCAAGCGTGGTGTCGAGGAGCTCACTTCGGATATTCCAAACGTAAGCGAGGAGGCAACAAAGAACCTCGACGAGAACGGTATCATCCGTATTGGTGCAAATATCAAGCCAGGTGATATCCTCATCGGTAAGATTACTCCAAAGGGTGAGAGCGATCCTTCGCCAGAGGAGAAGTTGTTGCGTGCAATCTTCGGTGATAAGGCCGGTGACGTTAAGGATGCTTCGTTGAAGGCAAATCCATCGTTGCAGGGTGTGGTTATCGACACCAAGTTGTATAGCCGCGCAAGCAAGGTTGACAAGAAGGGCCGTGCTGCCGAGAAGGCAATGTTGGAGAAGCTCGACAGAAAGTTTGCTGACGAGGTTGCTGCATTGACCAAGATTCTCGTTGCTAAGCTTTGGACTTTGTTGCAGGGTAAGACCACAACAGGTATCAAGGATTACTTCGGCGTAGAGCTCTATGCTGCAGGTGCTAAGTTCACCCAGAAGATGCTCGACGAGATTGCAAAGAAGACCGTTGACGAGAAGAGCGGCATCGCTATGGGTTACTTGAACTTGGGCGATTGCAACTGGACCGATGATGAGCACCTCAACGAGTTGATTACCAAGACTGTAAACAACTATACTATGGAGGTTAAGAAGGCCGATGCAAACATCAAGCGCGAGCGTTCGAACCTCACCAATGGTGACGAGATTACCCAGCCAGGTGTTATCCAGATGGCTAAGGTTTACATCGCTAAGCGTCGTAAGCTCAAGGTGGGTGATAAGATGGCAGGTCGTCACGGTAACAAGGGTATCGTAGCTAAGGTTGTTCGCGACGAGGATATGCCATTCTTGGAGGATGGTTCGATTGTGGATATCTGCTTGAACCCACTTGGTGTGCCTTCGCGTATGAACCTCGGTCAGATTTATGAGACCGTGCTCGGTTGGGCAGGCCGTGAGTTGGGCTTGAAGTTCGCAACCCCAATCTTCGATGGTGCTTCGTTGGAGCAGATTAACGAGTACACCGACAAGGCAGGTCTTCCACGTACAGGTCGTTGCTACCTCTATGATGGTGGTACAGGTGAGCGTTTCGACCAGCCAGCTACCGTAGGTGTTATCTATATGCTTAAGCTCGGTCACATGATCGACGATAAGATGCACGCACGTTCGATTGGTCCTTACTCGCTCATTACCCAGCAGCCACTCGGTGGTAAGGCTCAGTTTGGTGGTCAGCGATTCGGAGAGATGGAGGTTTGGGCACTCGAGGGCTTCGGTGCAGCAAACATTCTTCAGGAGATCTTGACCGTTAAGTCGGATGACGTTATGGGCCGTGCTAAGGTATACGGGGCAATCGTTAAGGGTGATAACCTTCCAAAGCCAGGTATTCCAGAGGCTATGAACGTTCTCTTGCACGAGTTGCGAGGTTTGGGACTTTCGGTAACACTCGAATAATAATATAAGTAGGTATAAAAGAAAAACTGTATAAGATTATGTCCATAAACAAAGACAATTCAAAGGGCGGTTACAACCGTATATCGGTGAGCCTTGCATCTCCTGAGGAGATTTTGGCGCAGTCGAGCGGTGAGGTCTTGAAACCCGAGACCATTAACTATCGTACCTACAAGCCGGAGCGTGACGGACTCTTCTGCGAGCGTATCTTTGGTCCAATGAAGGACTATGAGTGCCACTGCGGAAAGTACAAGCGTATTCGATATAAGGGTATCGTCTGCGACCGATGCGGTGTAGAGGTTACCGAGAAGAAGGTGCGCCGCGAGCGTATGGGTCATATCTCGTTGGTAGTACCTGTAGTACACATTTGGTATTTCAAGTCGCTCCCTTCGAAAATCGGATACCTCTTGGGTATTCCATCGAAGAAGTTGGAGTCGATTATCTACTACGAGCGTTATGTAGTCGTTCAGGCAGGTGCCGCAGAGGAGCAGGGTATTGCAAAGTTGCAGACCTTGGGCGAGAAGGAGTATACCGACATCATCGCAGCACTTCCAAAGGGCAACCAGCAGCTCCCGAACGACGATCCTAACAAGTTTATCGCAATGATGGGTGCCGAGGCAATTAAGCTTCTCTTGCAGGAGGTTGATCTCGACACTATG
The DNA here is from genome assembly GCA_045614685.1 of Alistipes sp. Taxonomy (GTDB): domain Bacteria; phylum Bacteroidota; class Bacteroidia; order Bacteroidales; family Rikenellaceae; genus Alistipes. Next base: position 5,859 of record JAZLDJ010000123.1, read on the forward strand.
TCATACAACTTGCGTGACCGTGCATCGCGTGAGACTTCGCAGCAGCGTAAGAGCGAGCTCTTGAAGCAGCTCAACGTTGTGGAGTCGTTCCGCGCATCGCAGGGTAAGAACCGTCCAGAGTGGATGGTATTGGATGTTGTTCCGGTTATTCCACCAGAGTTGCGTCCATTGGTGCCACTCGATGGAGGTCGTTTTGCAACTTCGGACTTGAACGATTTGTATCGTCGCGTAATCATCCGTAACAACCGTCTTCGTCGCTTGATCGACATCAAGGCTCCGGAGGTGATTCTCCGCAACGAGAAGCGTATGTTGCAGGAGGCTGTCGATTCGTTGTTCGACAACTCGCGTAAGAGCAATGCTGTTAAGAACGAGAGCAATCGTCCGTTGAAGTCGTTGAGCGACTCGTTGAAGGGTAAGCAGGGACGCTTCCGTCAGAACTTGCTCGGTAAGCGTGTTGACTACTCGGCTCGTTCGGTTATTGTCGTAGGTCCAGAGTTGAAGATGCACGAGATGGGTATGCCAAAGGATATGGCTGCAGAGTTGTACAAGCCATTTATAATCCGCAAACTCATCGAGCGTGGTATCGTTAAGACCGTTAAGTCGGCAAAGAAGATTATCGATAGAAAGGATGCAGTTATATGGGGCATTTTGGAGAATGTCATCAAGGGTCACCCAGTATTGATGAACCGTGCTCCAACCCTTCACCGTTTGGGTATCCAGGCGTTCCAGCCTAAGCTTATCGAGGGTAAGGCAATGCAGTTGCACCCACTCTCGTGTACAGCGTTCAACGCCGACTTCGACGGTGACCAGATGGCGGTGCACTTGCCACTCGGCAATGCCGCAATCTTGGAGGCTCAGCTCTTGATGCTCGGTTCGCACAACGTCCTTAACCCAGCGAATGGTGCACCTATCACCGTACCTTCGCAGGATATGGTCCTTGGTCTCTACTACATCACCAAGGCGCGTCCAGGAGTTAAGGGTGAGGGCTTGGTATTCTACGGTCCAGAGGAGGCAATCATTGCTTACAACGAGGGTCGTGCAGATATCCACGCTACCGTTAAGTGTCGTGTACGCGACCTCGACGAGCAGGGCACTCCTGTAACTGTATTGAAGGAGACTACCATTGGCCGTATCCTCGTAAACCAGGTTGTACCTGAGGAGGTTGGCTATGTAAATACATTGCTCACCAAGAAGTTGCTCCGCGATATCATCTCGGATGTGATGAAGAAGGCGGGTGCCGACAAGGTGGCAAAGTTCCTCGACGATATCAAGAACATGGGTTATCAGATGGCATTCCGTGGTGGTTTGTCGTTTAACCTCGAGGCAGTGATTATTCCACAGTCGAAGGATAAGCTCGTTCAGGAGGGATACGAGAAGGCAGATGCCATTATCGATGACTATAACATGGGTCTCATCACCAACAACGAGCGTTACAACCAGATTATCGACGTTTGGACAAGCGTAAACAACAAGCTCACCAAGGAGGTAGTTGAGACCTTGACCAAGAACGATGACGGATTCAACCCTGTATACATGATGCTTGATTCGGGAGCGCGTGGTTCGCGAGAGCAGATTCGTCAGCTCTCGGGTATGCGTGGTCTGATGGCGAAGCCGCAGAAGTCTGGTGTTGAGGGTGGTCAGCAGGTTATCGAGAACCCGATCCTCTCGAACTTCAAGGAGGGACTTTCGGTGTTGGAGTACTTTATCTCTACCCACGGTGCTCGTAAGGGTTTGGCGGATACCGCGTTGAAGACTGCCGATGCAGGTTACTTGACTCGTCGTTTGGTTGACGTTGCACAGGATGTTATCGTTAACGAGGAGGATTGTGGTACATTGCGTGGTTTGACAGCTACAGCTATCAAGCGTAACGACGATGTCGTACAGACACTCTACGACCGCATCTTGGGCCGTACCGCTTTGAACGATGTTATCGACCCAATCTCGGGCGAGGTACTCTGCGAGGCAGGTCACGAGATTACCGAGGATATTGCCGAGGCAATCGAGAAGTCGCCAATCGAGTCTGTAGACATTCGTTCGGTGCTCACTTGCGTATCGCGTCACGGTGTATGTGCTAAGTGTTATGGCCGCAACCTTGCTACTGCACGTCCAGTACAGAAGGGTGAGGTTGTTGGTGTTATCGCAGCACAGTCTATCGGTGAGCCAGGTACACAGCTTACACTTCGTACCTTCCACGTCGGTGGTGTTGCGGGTGGTTCGACTGTCGAGACCAATGTTGTTTCGAAGTATGCCGGCCGCCTCGATATCGACGAGTTGCGTACAGTTAAGGGTAAGAACGCACAGGGCGAGGCTATCAATATCGTAGTATCGCGTCAGTCGGAGTTGCGTATCGTAGATCCTAAGACCGAGATTACACTCTATACTCACGCATTGCCATATGGTTCGATTCTCTTCAAGGGCGAGGGCGAGATGATCGCTAAGGGCGACTTGATTTGCGAGTGGGATCCATATAACGCAGTTGTTATTGCCGAGACCGATGGTAAGGCAATCTACGACAATGTCATCGAGGGTGTAACTTATCGCGAGGAACGTGATGAGCAGACCGGTTTGGCGGAGCGCGTTATTATCGACCCGAAGGACCGTACCAAGAACCCTGTTATCCGTATTCTCGACAAGAGTGGCGAGGAGGTTAAGGCATACAACTTGCCAGTAAACGCTCACGTTGCTGTTAAGGATAATGCTAAGATTCACATTGGTGACATCCTCATCAAGATTCCACGTGTTGTTGGTAAGGGTGGTGGCGATATCACCGGAGGTCTTCCACGAGTTACCGAGTTGTTCGAGGCTCGTAACCCATCGAACCCAGCAATCGTTTCGGAGATTGATGGTGAGGTAACATTCGGCAAGATCAAGCGTGGTAACCGCGAGATTGTTGTAACTGCTAAGGATGGTGAGATTAAGCGCTACCTCGTGCCACTTTCGCGTCAGATTATCGTTCAGGAGAACGACTATGTACGTGCAGGTATGGCGTTGTCGGATGGTGCTATCACTCCAGGCGATATCCTCCGCATCCTCGGTCCTACCAAGGTTCAGGAGTACATCGTTAACGAGGTACAGGAGGTATACCGTATGCAGGGTGTAAAGATTAACGACAAGCACTTCGAGGTTATCGTTCGTCAGATGATGAATAAGGTTCAGATCGAGGATCCAGGAGATTCGCGCTTCTTCGAGAACCAGATTGTAGATAAGTGGGAGTTCATGGATGTGAACGACGAGCTCTACGACAAGGTTGTAGTAACCTCGGCAGGCGATTCGACAAATGTTCACCCAGGCCAGATTATCTCGATGCGTAAGTTGCGCGATGAGAACTCGTCGCTCAAGCGTCGCGATATGAAGTTGGTTGAGACTCGTCCGATTGTTTCGGCAACGTCGAACCAGGTACTCCAGGGTATCACCCGTGCGGCTTTGCAGACTTCGAGCTTCATCTCGGCTGCATCGTTCCAGGAGACTACCAAGGTCCTCAACGAGGCTGCAATCCAGGGCAAGAGCGACCCATTGGCAAACCTCAAGGAGAACGTTATCTGTGGTCACCTTATCCCAGGTGGTACAGGTCTCCGCGAGTACGACAATTTGGTCGTAGGTCTCAAGTCGGATTTGGAGTTCCTTATCTCAAATCAGAAGTAATCGAAAGATTAGATAGAAAAAACTCGGAGAGCAATCTCCGAGTTTTTTTGTGCCTATGTTTGCCGATTTATCCAAGTGAGGCACGTAGGAATATCGCAAAAAGAGAGGATGTCCAATAATTTGGACACCCTCTATCTGTTTTATAGCAAGTAGCGCAGATGTCGCTACTTAGTCTTGTAGTTGCATTTGTAGATGCCCTTAGCGAGCTTCAACACCTTGCTCTTGAGCAGATTGCGACGCAATGGTGAGAGGTGGTCGGTGAAGACCTTACCCTCAAGGTGGTCGTACTCGTGCTGAATTACGCGAGCAGGGTAGCCCGAGAACTCCTCGTCGTGCTCCACGAAGTTCTCGTCGAGGTAGCGCATACGGATAGATACGGGGCGTACCACATCCTCGTGAATGCCAGGGATGGAGAGACAGCCCTCCTCGAAGTGCGAGGTCTCGGCAGAACGCTCGTAAATCTCAGCATTTACAAACACCTTGCGGAAATCTGCCAACTCGGGAACATCCTCGGCCCACGGAGTACAATCAACGATGAAGAGACGAATATTCTTGCCAATCTGCGGTGCAGCCAAACCAACACCACTAGCCTCGCCGAGTGTGAGCCACATATCGTCTACCAACTTCTTGAAGTCGGGATACGAAGCATCGATATTTGCGCTTGCCTTACGCAAAGTCGGATTTCCGTAAATTACGATAGGATATATCATATTCAAAATTGTTTTATGAGGCTTTTACCTCGTTACGCTTGGTTGCCAAATGCTCACATACGTTATAGTATGCTCCGCTTTGCCATCCTTCGCAAGCCTTGTAAAATCACTCCTAAAAGCAATTTGTTAGGCTTCATTAATTGTCAACTCTCAATTAAAACTTTGTCGAGTCCATATAGGACTGTAAAATTATCGTCGCTGCCACCTTGTCGACCAACGCCTTGTCGCGGCGTGCCATCTTGCCGATGCCACTTTCGCGAATGGTGCGTTGTGCCATCACCGAGGTGAATCGCTCATCCCATAGAACGATCTCCTTGTCGGGGAAATTGTGTCGCAGGCGACCAACCAATGGCTCGATAAAACGCATTGTCTCGCTCTTTTCGCCATTCATCTGCGAGGGCTTGCCTACGACTATTGTCGTGACGTTCTCGCGCGCGCAGTAGTCGGCAACGAACTTCTCGAGCTGCTTGGTTTCGACCGTTTCGAGCGCACCTGCAATAATCTGCAACGGGTCGCTAACAGCCAAACCCGTGCGGCGTGTGCCATAATCTATTGCAAGTATGCGCCCCATACGAATCTATTGCCTCTATTACTTCAGTTTCTTGTACAACTCGCGGAACGAAGTCTCCTTCTCGACAATCGAGTATAGGTCAGCGATAGCAACACGCTCCTGCTGCATCGAGTCGCGGTGACGGATAGTCACGGTGCCATCCTCCAATGTCTGGTGGTCTACGGTCACGCAGAATGGAGTACCTACGGCATCCTGACGGCGGTAACGCTTACCAATCGAATCCTTCTCATCGTATGCAACATTGAAGTCGAACTTCAACGAATCGATAATCTCGCGAGCCTTCTCTGGAAGACCATCCTTCTTTACGAGTGGCATAACTGCAACCTTGGTAGGAGCGAGGCATGCAGGAATACGCAATACTACACGCTCCTCGCCATTCTCGAGCTTCTCCTCGCAGTATGCAGCCGACATAATCTGCAAGAACATACGGTCAACACCAATCGAGGTCTCAACTACGTAAGGAACATAGTTCTCGCCGCGCTCAGGGTCGAAGTACTGAATCTTCTTACCTGAGTACTCCTGGTGACGACCGAGGTCGAAGTCGGTACGCGAGTGGATACCCTCCACCTCCTTGAAACCGAATGGGAAGTTAAACTCGATATCGGTAGCAGCGTTAGCGTAGTGAGCCAACTTGTCGTGGTCGTGGAAGCGGTAGTTCGCATCGCCAAAGCCCAAAGCGCGGTGCCAAGCCATACGGGTCTCCTTCCACTCGTTCCACCACTTCATCTCGGTGCCAGGCTGTACGAAGAACTGCATCTCCATCTGCTCGAACTCGCGCATACGGAAGATGAACTGACGAGCAACAATCTCGTTACGGAAAGCCTTACCAATCTGAGCGATACCGAAAGGAAGCTTCATACGACCAGTCTTCTGCACGTTGAGGTAGTTTACGAAGATGCCCTGTGCAGTCTCTGGACGGAGGTAGATGGTGTTAGCGCCCTCTGCAGTCGAACCCATCTGGGTCGAGAACATAAGGTTGAACTGACGAACATCGGTCCAGTTGCGAGTACCCGAGATAGGGCAAACAATCTCGCAGTCGAGGATAATCTGCTTCAACTCAGCCAAGTCGCTATTGTTCAACGCCTCGGCAAAGCGAGTGTGAACGCCCTCGCGCTTCTCCAAAATCTCCTTCACGCGTGGCGAAGTTGCACGGTACTGCTCCTCGTCGAACGACTCACCAAAACGCTTGCGAGCCTTCTCAACCTCCTTCTCAACCTTCTCGTCGAGCTTAGCGAGGTAGTCCTCGATGAGTACATCGGCGCGGTAACGCTTCTTCGAATCCTTGTTGTCGATGAGTGGATCGTTGAAGGCAGCAACGTGGCCCGAAGCCTCCCAAGTGCGTGGGTGCATAAAGATGGCAGCATCGATACCCACGATATTCTCGTGGAGCTTAACCATCGAATCCCACCAGTAACGCTTGATGTTATTCTTCAACTCAACACCGTTCTGACCATAGTCATAAACAGCTCCCAAACCATCATAGATTTCGCTCGAAGGGAAGATGAAACCATACTCCTTGCAGTGCGCAATCAACTTCTTAAACAACTCTTCTTGTGTCATAGTATATAATGTTTTTGTGTTTGTGCGATTTTCAATCGCGCAAAGATACGAAAAAAAGCCGAAAAGAGCCCCGCTTTTTTGCTATTTTTAATTTTTAATTAAAAGGATGTTGCTTTTTGGATTTTTATTCATATCCTTGTTGTAAGAGAATTGCGCCACAATAAGTGGCGCAATTCTCTTTTTACTTCGTTGGGCTCGCGAGATTATCTCAACAAAATAGAGACTTCATTCGCTCTCGCCATCCCTTCTTGATGACAGGCTCTATGTTGCCGTCGAGGTCGTACATCTCGAACCTCTGACGAGCCTCGCGACAACCCTCGTCGATGAGTGCTTGCAACTCCGCAGGGTCGCTCTTGAACTCTACGCTTTCGCCATAGTTGTCGGCATAGCCATCGCCTTCCGATAGGTACGATTTCTCGACCTTGGCATCAATCTCCTTATCGGGCTCGATGACGCTCTTTATGGCATTTGCCATATCTTTTACTACGAGCAAATGGCGATTGCTGTATACCAAGATCTCGTAGCCCACGCGCATGGTGAGCGCGTTGCAATCTACTCCGCCACCCATACGGCACATGATGTTCGACGGTAGAACGCTCTTCAAAACATTGTTGTTGTCCAGACCAGTTGCTATTGGCTGTGTCGCGTTATCTACCTCTACGCTGTGGTCGGCAAGCTTCTCCTTCATGCCGTTGAAGATGCTCTGCAATTTGGCTTCGTCATCGGCCATTACGGTGCTACCATACACTGCGTTGTTAATGGTTATTTTCGACATTTTGTTGGCTTTGTCGGTGGCCAATCGCCACAAGTGTACCTGATGCTCCGAGGTCTTGGTAGTTCCCATTAGGAAGATAAACCAATGGCGTCGTCCTGCCTTCTCGCTTCGTTGCTTCAGCTGCTTGAGGTCGTCCATAAAGTGGAGAGCCTGCGACTCCACATCCTCCTTCATATCGTGGTCGCCGATAAGCGCGAGCTTATCTTTTTGCATCGAGTAGAAGCCAAACGGGTCGTCCGGATTAGGTGCAATCTCTTTGCTTACATAGTTGAAACCGCCCATCGCCGCGAGCGAGTAGGCGAAGCTGCCCGAGCCGATTTCGGTGACAGCCACAGGCGCAACAATCGTTACGTCCGACTCTCGGTCGATGCAACATCCATACTCTTTGTTCAGCGGGAAACGCACAACAACCAACTCATCCTTGCCAGGTGTGCTGCGCGTGGTGGCCAAGTTCATCAGACGCATATCGGGGCAGTGGTTTACCGTCTCGATAATCTCGTTGTGAGTCATTCCTGTCTTCACGATAATGTGCTCGAACGTTCTGAAGCGAGGCACAAATTTAAGCGTTATTTTACTACCCTTTTCGTTGTAGAACCACGATGACGACTGCGCGATACGACGGAAACGCTTGTGGAGCTTATCGCTATTTGTTGCAAGTTGCTCCTCGTGTCTATCGTCGTTTATGGCGTCGAGCAATCCCGAGCCCAACAAACCTGCAGGTACGGCAAATATTGCTATGCCGAGAATACCAACCAATGTACCAACCACCTGTCCCAAAATTGTTACGGGTGCGGTTGTTATGTCGGCAGGGTCTTCAACATATTTTGTTATGACCCACACCAATGCATCGGTGATAGAGTAGTCGCTATTGACTCTGCTCTCCGCAATCCACATTATGGAGGTGAAGAACAAGGTTGTTATAAACAAAATTATTAGCGAAGCGCCAATCTCTCGTCGCGTGGAGAGGTATACCTTCTTAAATAGACGAAAACTGCTGAATAGTCTCTTCATATGTATGGTCTGATTCTTTCTATAACAAAGATATGTACTTTTCGAGACATATCAAAAAAAATCCGAGTTTAAAACTCGGATGTAAAGTGGAACTTGATGTCGGGGAATTTCTCTTGCGCGAGGGCTAGAGCGTAGCTCGTGTCGGCAAGGAAGACGTCGCGGTCGTGCTTATCCTTGGCCATATTGGCGTGCTTGCGGCGCTTGAAGTCGGCCAACTGCTCGGCATTGTCGCTCTCAATCCAGCAAGCCTTGTGGATAGAGATAGGCTCCCAACGGCACTTTGCGCCATACTCGTGCTCCAAGCGGTACTCGATAACCTCGAACTGAAGCTGTCCTACCGTACCGATAATCTTGCGACCATTCAACGACGAGGTGAAGAGCTGTGCTACACCCTCGTCCATAAGTTGGTCGACACCCTTCGCCAACTGCTTAAACTTCATAGGGTCGGCATTCTCGATGTAGCGGAAGAGCTCTGGCGAGAATGATGGAATACCAGTAAACTTGAGCTTCTCGCCCTCGGTGAAGGTGTCGCCAATCTTGAAGTTACCAGCGTCGTGCAAACCTACGATATCGCCTGGATATGCAAAGTCGATAATCGACTTCTTCTCGGCCATAAATGCTGTAGGCGAGGAGAACTTCATCTGCTTGCCGCTCGACACGTGGAGGAAGTTCTTGTTGCGCTCGAACACACCCGAGCATATCTTCATAAAGGCGATACGGTCGCGGTGGTTAGGGTCCATATTGGCGTGAATCTTGAAGATAAATCCTGTCATCTTTGGCTCCTGAGCCTCTACAAGACGTGTTGCTGTGGTTGATGGACGTGGCGATGGAGCGATGCGGATAAAGCACTCGAGCAACTCGCGTACACCAAAGTTGTTTACTGCCGAACCGAAGAATACTGGCGCGAGCTTTCCCGAGAGGTAGTCCTCGTTGTTGTACTCGTCGTATACGCCCTCGACCAACTCTACATCCTCGCGGAGGCGGTTGGCATACTGCTCGCCGATAAGGCTATCGAGCTCTGGCGACGAGATGTCGTCAATCTCCACGGTCGATGCGTTTGCGGTCAAGCGCTCGTCTGACGTGAAGAGCGAAATATTGTGCTCGTAGAGGTTGTATACACCCTTGAACGAAGGGCCACTTGAGATTGGGAATGCAAGAGGTCGCACCTTAATTTGCAACTCGCGCTCAATCTCATCGAGGAGGTCGAACGGATCTTTGCAAGGGCGGTCCATCTTGTTTACGAAGACCATCACAGGCGTGTTGCGCATGCGGCAGACATTCATCAGTCGGCGAGTCTGAGTCTCGACACCCTTCGCACCGTCGATAACGATAATTACCGAGTCTACGGCTGTGAGTGTGCGATAGGTATCCTCTGCAAAGTCCTCGTGACCTGGGGTGTCGAGGATGTTAATCTTTACACCCTTGTAGTCGAAACCCATCACCGAGGTAGCCACCGAGATACCACGCTGACGCTCAATCTCCATAAAGTCGGAGGTGGCACCCTTCTTAATTTTGTTACTCTTTACCGCACCTGCAACGTGGATAGCTCCACCAAAGAGGAGTAACTTCTCTGTCAAAGTGGTCTTACCAGCATCTGGGTGGGCAATAACTGCGAATGTTCGTCTTCTTGCAATCTCTTCGTTAAGTGTCATATCTCTTTTGGCTCAAATCGTTCCGATGGACTCTTTTTCCACCAATCTTCGGTAGTCAAGTTCCTCACATACACCCAGGTATGCTGCGGATTAGACTCCTTGCTTGGCGAAAAAATAGCCTCATCACCTCCGATTTTTTTATTTTGGTATAATTTTACTATTTTCTCGGGCGCAAAGATAGAGAAAAAAAAGAAAAGCGGAAAACTTTCATTTGTTTTCCGCCAACTTTCAACTCTCCACTCTCAACTATTTCTGCGGTGGATAGTCGATGGTATAGTGCAAGCCAACCGACTCCTTACACTCGCGAGCTTGCTTGATGGTGAGGTAGGCTACTGCAATCATATTGCGCAACTCGCACAATTCGCGACAAGGCTTGGTGCGGTTGTAGAGTTCCTCAGTCTCCTGCCAAATTACGGCCAAGCGCTTTAAGGCGCGCTCCAAACGGAGGTTCGAACGAACGATGCCCACATAGTTCGACATTATCGAGCGAAGCTCCTTTCGATCCTGCATCACCAAGACCATCTCCTCGGCCTCGGCAGTGCCTTCGAAGTCCCAATCAGGAATACCCTCCTGGAACTCCACCTTCTCGAGCCTCTCAAGCGCGTGTTTGGCTGCTATGTCGGAGTAAACAACCGCCTCGGTGAGCGAGTTCGACGCCAAGCGGTTTGCACCGTGTAGACCGGTGCAGCTGCTCTCGCCCAAGACATAGAGGCGGCGAATCGAGCTCTCGCCGTTATAGTCTACCTTCACTCCTCCGCAGCAGTAGTGTGCTGCAGGGCATACAGGAATCATATCTTTAGTGATATCGATACCGATGGAGAGACACTTCTCGTAGATGTTAGGGAAGTGATGCTTGGTCTCCTCGGCTGGCATATGTGTAACGTCGAGGTAGACAAACTCCTCGCCTCGAATCTTCAATTCGTGGTCTATCGAACGAGCTACCACATCACGCGGAGCCAACGACTTCATTGGGTGGTACTTATGCATAAACTCCTTGCCATTTTGGAGGCGGAGTACAGCACCATAACCACGCATCGCCTCGGTGATGAGGAACGATGGGCGCTCGCCCGGGTGGTAGAGCGCAGTAGGGTGGAACTGAATAAACTGCATGTTCTCGGTTTTCGCCTTGGCGCGGTGGCACATGGCTATACCGTCGCCCGTAGCAACGCTAGGGTTGGTGGTGGTATGGTAGATATTTCCGCAACCTCCAGCCGCTACGATGGTGAACTTGGCGAGAACGGTCAAAATCTCGTTCGTCTCGGTGTTGAGGACATACGCTCCGAAGCAAGCCAATCCGCGTGTATGGCGTGTGACAATCTCGCCAAGGTGGTGCTGTGTCAGCAGGTCGATGGCGAAGTGGTCCTCCAAGATGGTGATGTTCGGATGGTTGCGCACCTGCTCGATAAGGGCACGCTCAATCTCGGCACCTGTTAAATCCTGATAGTGGAGGATACGGTGCTCGGAGTGACCTCCCTCGCGGTGAAGGTCGAAGCCTCCATCCTCGCGGCGGTCGAAGCGGGTGCCCCAGCGGATAAGGTCCTCGGCCGAGCGAGGAGCATTCTTAACGACAAGCTCGACAGCCTTAGGGTCGCATTTTCCTGCGCCGCAAACGAGGGTATCCTCGATATGTTTCTCGAATGTGTCGGGGGCATAGGTCACAGAGCAGATACCACCCTGCGCATAGTTGGTGTTACACTCGTTGAGTTTGCCTTTCGAAACGATGGTAACTGTGGCTGTGTCGGCAACTTTGAGGGCGAAGCTCAATCCAGCCGAGCCCGAGCCGATAACCAAAAAATCACTTTTCATTTTGCGTGATGTTTTTATTTGTTGGCACAAATTTACTAAAAAAGAGAAATAATGTTTACCTTTGTGTATAAAATTTACGATAAAATTGTGAAAAAAGGTCTGTTTTATATCTGCGTGGCAGTATCGGCATTGCTAATGCCAACCGCGCTATCGGCACAGCGCATCGAGCGAACAATCAACGAGGCGTGGCGTTTTACTCGCGACGGCGCCGCCACCGAGGTGGTGAATATTCCCCATTCGTGGAATCGATACGATACCACCGACGATACGCCTGGCTACTTCCGAGGCGTGGGGGTCTACGAGAAGGTTTTGCGCGTGAACGAGACGATTGCAGACCATTCGTTCTATCTCTATTTCGAGGGTGCAAATCAGGTTACGGAGTTGTGGGTTAACGATAAGTATGTAGGCAAACATATCGGTGGCTACTCGGCCTTCTGCTTCGACGTTAGCAACTATCTGCACCAAGGCGATAATGTGTTGAAAATAAAGGTTGATAATAGCCACAATGTAGATATTCCGCCACTCTCGGCAGACTTTACCTTCTTTGGTGGTATCTATCGTGATGTAAATCTCGTTGTCACCTCAAAAACTCATATCTCGACCACCCACTACGCCTCGAGTGGCGTTTACATCTCTACGCCTGAGGTGTCGGAGCGCGTGGCGAAGGTGCAATTGCGCACAATGTTGACCAATAATGGCGCTAAAAAGGCAACTGTATTTGTCTGCCACAAGATTGTTTCGCCCGATGGTAGAGTGGTGCGTGAGGTGAAGTCGAAGGTGTCGCTCGCTCCCAAAACGCAGAATATAGAGCATAGTCTTGAGTCTGTACTCGAAAAACCTCTATTGTGGAGTCCCGATACGCCACATCTTTACAAGGTCTACACGTCGCTCTGCGATAAGAATGGCAATGTGCTCGATAAGGTGCTGAATGCTATGGGTGTGCGCTCGTTCACGCTCGATGCCGAGCGCGGATTCTTCATCAATGACAAGCGTTTCAAACTCTTGGGTACAAATCGTCACCAAGATTATGTAGACGAGGCAAATGCGCTGAGCGATGCCCGCCATATGGCCGATTTGCGCGATATTAAGGCGCTGGGTAGCAACTTCCTCCGCATCTCGCACTATCCACAGGATAGGCTCGTTCCACAAATGTGCGATAGGCTCGGTATGGTCGCTTCGATAGAGATACCTATTGTCAATGCCGTTACTCCGAGCGAGGCGTTCCAAAACAACTCGCTGGAGATGATTCGCGAGATGGTCTACCAAGACTTCAACTCGCCTTCGGTGATGATTTGGGCCTATATGAACGAGGTGTTGCTGCGATTACCCGTTAATAAGAAGGATGAAGCAGCTGTGACGGCCTACTATGCCGAGGTCTGCAAACAGGCCAAGGCCATAGAGAATTTGTTGGATGAGATTGATCCTTCGCGCCTCACGATGTTGCCTTGCCACTCGTCGTGGCGCCGATATAGAGATAGCGGATTGCTGCATCTGCCCGATATCGTGGGGTGGAATGTCTACTTCGGATGGTATTCGGCTACGACGGATAGCTTTGCTCGATTTGTCGAGAAGATACGTGCCAACTTCCCCGATAAGGGGTTGATGATTTCGGAGTATGGAGCCGATATGGATGCGCGACTCCACACTATGCACCCCGAGCGATTCGACTATACTTGCGAATATGGAGAGTATTTCCATCGTCGCTATATTGCCGAGATTCTCAAACGCGACTATGTCGTAGGTGCCAACGTGTGGAACTATGCCGATTTTCATAGCGAGGCGCGTACCGATGGCATACCTCACATCAACAACAAGGGTTTGGTTGAACTTAATCGTGAGAAGAAAGATGCCTATAGATTGCACAAGGCGGCCTATTCCAACGACTTGTATGTTGAGGTTGGAGGTAAGGCGTGGCGCAATCGTGGTGGAGTCACCACAGATGGCGTATGTCGTCAGCGATTGTCGGTATTTAGCAATGCCGACAAGGTGGAACTCTTCCATAATGGCCGTTCGTTGGGTAGTGCTGATGTAGTCGATTTTGTGGCGGAGTTCGATGTTTCGTTTGTGGATGGAGTGAATAGTATTAAGGCTATTGCCTCGAAGGCGGGCAAGAGTGTTGAAGATAGTGCGGAGTTGCGCTTCAAGGGCTATCCAAAGATGGTGTCGGCAGATTTCGACGAGCTGAATGTAATGCTCGGTACGGTGCGCTACTTCGATGACCGCAAGGATAATATCGCCTGGATACCCGAGCAAGAGTATTGCCAGGGCTCGTGGGGATATGTTGGCGGTGAGGCCAACCGCCCATTGGCAAGTGACCGCAAAAGTACGTTACCTGCCACTATGAATATCGATTTCCCGAATACAGAGAATGACCCGTTGTGGCAGACTCAGCGTAAGGGCTTGCAGTCGTTCAAGGCTGATGTGCCCGATGGTAAGTATTGTGTGGAACTCTACTTTGCCGAGTGGGAATCGGATAAGAAAAAGGAGGCATTGGCATACCTTTTGGGTGGTGGTGCAGCCTCGTCTGAGGGCGCTACAAACCGCCTGTTCGACGTTGCGATAAATGGCAATAAAGTGCTTTGCTCATTCGATATTGCGGCCGAGGTGGGTGCCGAGTATGGCATTGTAAAGAAGTTCTCGGTGGATGTCGATGGCGGAAATGGACTCTCGGTTGATTTTACCCCTATCAAGGGCGAGCCAACCCTCTGTGCGATAAGAATCTACAGGGTGTTCTAGCTTACCATACAAACGGTAGTATGCGCCACTTCACGCGGCTGCAATAGTCGGTGTACCCCTCGAGTTCGGCTTTGAGGAGTCGCTCCTCGTCGAGTGTTCGCACTACAATGACAGGGATGTTGATGGCGAATGGAATGAGTGCCCACCACGAGCCCAAAATAAACGGCATCGAAAGGAATAGCAGAAGCGTAAAGAGGTACATCGGATGGCGCACAACGCTGTATAATCCTGTATCTATAACCTTTTGATTCTCTGCAACTTCTACGGTGCGCGATAGCCAAATGTTTTCGCGCATAACCTCCATGTAACCGATGTATGCGAGTAGCAGGATTGCCGAACTGACTGCGACCACTCCGTTGGTCATTATGCTCCATCCGAAGCGGTAATCGAGACCTGCAACTACAAATCCAACGATGAATGAAAGACCCGAAAGACGGACTATGCCACTCTGCTTCTTGCGCTTCTCCTTCGAGTTTAGTCGGCGCATCAAGAGCTCAGGCGAGAAGATGAGTAGCCCTACGCCTAAAATGAACATTGGCACAAAAAGCAATCCGAGGAGCAACCACGCACCTCGGTAGTGGATGCTGTTAGCCGCGAGGAATAGCGGTGCGCCCATCAAGAGCGCGCCTGCCAAATACTTCACGAATGCGTTCAGCGCCAACTTTGCTCTACTCATCGTATTAGAGGTTTGGGGTGTTTAACAATCTTTTCACCGCTTCGCGACCTTCCTCGCCGAGCGAGATGGTGTAGTCGTTCACAAAGAGTGCGATATGTTTGTCGATGACGTCGTCCTCCAACTCCTGTGCGTGCTCCTTTACAAAATCGCGCGACACAAGAGGATTTTCAAATGCAAATTCAACACTTTTTGAGAGTAGATTATCGAATTTCGATATTGTGTTTTCGTCAATTTCTCGTTTAACGATAATTGCTCCGAGCGGAAGTGGCAGATTTGTCTCTGCTTCCCACAATTTGCCTAGATCGGCAACGAGCTCCAAATTTCGGCGTTCGTAGACAAAACGTCCCTCGTGAATAAGCACGCCCGCATCCACATCTCCGCGCTCAACCGCATCGGCAATCTCCGAGAAGAGCATCTGCCGCACCTCCTCGATTTCGGGGAAATAGCGACAGAGCAGGGCATTGGCCGTGGTGTTGAGGCCAGGCGAGGCAACTGTGCGAATAGGTGTGGTTTCGCCCTTGCGACGTACCAACAACTGTCCGTTGCCACGACCCAGCGCCGAGCCACTATCGAGCAGGCGGTATTGGTCTGCAACAAGTGGGTAGACAGCATAGCTAATCTTCGAAATATCGGGCTCACCACGCAATACGCCCTCGTTCAGCTCCTCAATATCGTGGTACTCCACCGAAAGGTCGAAGTCGTGCTCGATGCGACGATTTATGATTGCATCGAATGCAAAGGTGTCATTCGGGCAAGGTGAAATATGTAGCGCAAGTCGTTTCATTATATCTCTTCACAATTGAGCTCTAGGATTGTTTGTGTGAGGCGCTCGAGAGCAAGGTCTATATCCCAATCTTTGTACTCTTCGCCCACGTAGTTCGATATGGCGCGAATCTCTCCGTAGGGTACCCCCTCGGCCTCGGCAAGAGCAAAGATGGCCGCTCCCTCCATATTCTCGACATCGGCTCCGTCGGCCTCCATACCGCAATGCGATACAGTATTGCTTATAGCCGTAGGCAGACCTATAACCTCTATTGAAGAGGGGTACGAGTCGATATAGCCCGTTGAGATACGAGCATATCGCTCCTCCGAAACAGCCACCACATCGCCCTTTTTAAGATTGCGATTGTATGCACCCGCTATACCGCAGAGTAGCAACGGCTTATGCTCGGTGCGGAGTATGCGTGCCACCTCGACAGCACACTCCACCGCTCCAACACCGCAGATACGAATATCAAGGTCGGGACGCAATGCCCTCAAGCGCGAGGCCTCCAACTCGGTAGGAAAAATTAATATAGGGTCGTTAGAGGCGTTAGGGTCGTTAGGGATATTTTTATGACATCTATTGGCTATACGAATACGAGATATTTTTTCGCGAAAACCTCCTTCATCTACAAAACGACTTGATACCTTTTCCATAAACCTATGAAGGAGATAATCGGTTTGATATAGAAGAATAATTGCAATATTTGCAATGGTTTCGTCACTTCGTGTCGAGGCAATGTCGATCCAAAATTTTGAGTCGTCGTGCTCTTTGCCGAGCTCCTGTGCTCTCTTGAATTCGACGGAATCCTCCCCCCATCGCCTTAAATTGCGTGTACGGAGATAATCTTCATAGTCGGCAAGAAGCTCTTTTAGACTGCTTTTTGCGACATTAAACAATCTTAACTCTGACTCTATAGATGTTGCTCCAGCAGCGTAACCTTCGATTATATTTTGTTTTCCAGAACGAGCAGCTTGTACCATTTGGTCGATGGTGCGGTCAAATTGATTAAGGAATTTGTTGGCAAAGAGAAAAGTAATATCGAAAATAGCCTCCGCTTTACGATAGCAAAGCAATTGCCGATAATTCCCTCTATTTCTTATAATTTTCTCTTTCATAAACCCCTAATGCCTTTAACGACCCTAACGACCCTAACGACTCTAATTGCCTCTATTTACCCACTACAGCCTCCAACTCCTCTACTGACGATGGGATATGTTTGTCGCCAATAACGCGACCACCCTCGGCAGTTACAACGATGTCGTCCTCGATGCGGATGCCGCCAAAGTCGCGATACTCGTTGAGCAAATCGTAGTTTACAATACCCTTGTATAATCCCTCAGCCTTAGACTTATCGATCAAGGCAGGGATAAAGTAGATACCTGGCTCGTTGCTCATAACAGTGCCCTCGCGCAACTTCCAAGCGGCACGATATACGCAAGTACCCGATGCGATAGCACGCTCCTTCATCTCCGAGAAGTCGTAGCTACGCTCGCCCATACCCTCGCAGTCGTGTACATCCATACCCAAGCCGTGCGAAAGCCCGTGAGGCATAAAGAGATACATAGCGCCCGCCTCGACTGCATCCTCAGCCGACGATGTTATCAAACCGACATCGTGCAAGCCCTCGGCCAACGAGAGGAGCGCCCTCTTGTGCACCTCCTCCATATACATCGCACCCGCCTTCATGTTCTGCGGAGCCTCGTCGTGAGCGCGGAGTACAATCTCATAAATATCCTTCTGCTTCTGTGTGAACTTGCCCGAAACAGGGTAGGTACGAGTGTGGTCCGAGCAGTAGTTCTCGAGCGACTCGGCACCACCGTCAACCAACAAGAGACGACCATTCTCCAATACGCCGTCGCTATTGAGGTTGTGCAATGTCTCGCCATGCTGCGAAACGATGCTTGGGAACGATACGCCAAGTCCGTTAGCCTTTGCGATACCCTCCATAGCACCTGCAATCTCGCGCTCAACAACACCCGCCTTACACATCTTCATTGCTGTGGTGTGCATCGCGTATCCGAGCTGGAATGCGCGCTCCAAGGCCTCAATCTCCTCGGCCGACTTAACCTCGCGCATTTCGGCTACGGCAAA
This sequence comes from Alistipes sp., assembly GCA_045614685.1. Taxonomy (GTDB): domain Bacteria; phylum Bacteroidota; class Bacteroidia; order Bacteroidales; family Rikenellaceae; genus Alistipes. The sequence continues at coordinate 23,855 of JAZLDJ010000123.1, forward strand.
CATCAAATCTACTGACTTGTGGTTGTAGAGCTCCGCGATAGGCAAACCTAAAAGTCGTGCCAACTCAATCTTGCTCTCGCCACGATATGGTGGCAAGTAGTGAATCTTGCGACCGAGCTTCATAGCGGTAGCGATAACGCTATCGAGAGCCTTCATAGGCTGGCAGTTCGAAACACCAACCTGTGCGCCCAACTCCACGAGGCGTGGCTGTGGGCCAGTCCAGATGATATCCTCGACGGTGAAATCATCGCCAAAGAGCATCTCCTCGCCCGACTCGGCATCAATCACCGCCATCAAGGTTGGTAGGTTGAGGCCAAAGTAGTAGAGGAAGGTCGAATCCTGACGGAAATAGTAGGCGTTGTTCGGATAGTTGTAGGGCGAAAAAGTATTGCCCGCAATAAGAATCAATCCATTGCCAATGCGGCGGCGCAACTCGGCGCGACGACTTTTGTAGGTGTTAGCACTAAACATAGTATCTTGGTTTTTTATCTATTTTTCTACCTACAAAGGTATGATTTTTTTTTAAAATGGCGCAGTTTACGAAAAAAAGAGTACCTTTGTAGAGATAAAAAATCGGCTGCTAACCTCGATATGAAAAGATTATTGATTTTAATAGGCATACTATTCAACTTTTCGACCCTCTCGGCACAGAGCTATAAGGTGGGCGACCTCTACGATGTCAATGGCAAGAAGGGGGTAGTCTTCGAAGTGTCGGAGGATGGCAAGCACGGCACAATTATTGCCCTCACACAGCCCGAAGGGATTATGCCGTGGGCAAAGGCCGAGGAGTGGGGCAAGCAGCTCAAGGATGGCTGGTATATCCCTTCACACAAGGAGTTGCTCGCCTTGCTGAGTGTACGCGACATTATTAACGATAAATTGCAAGAGGTTGGTCAGCGACTCACAATGCACTCGTCATATTTCTATTGGTCTACCACCGAATTTGACAAGCACTGTATGTGGGTGGTGTGTATGATGACCGGCAGTAGTGGCGGAAGCTACAAGAAAAACCCATTTAATGTTCGCGCAGTATCGAAATTCTAAAACCCAAACCACTTATGAAAAGACTCTTCATCTCGGCTTTGATAATTCTTGTAGCTGTTGCTACGGCAAGTGCAGCCGACTACAACATCAAGAGGTATGGTGCAGTGAGCGACACCACAAAATATAGCACCAAAGCACTTCAAAAGGCTATCGACGCCTGCTCGAAGGCGGGTGGTGGCCGTGTGGTAGTACCTGCAGGCAACTACAAAATAGGCTCTATCCTCCTCAAAAGCAACGTTCATCTTCACCTGGAGTTGGGCGCTACATTGTATGGTAGCACCGACATCAATGACTACACCCCATACGCCACCGACTTCAAGTCGTTGCGCACACAAGGCACTACCGTGCAGCTCATCTATGGCGACAAGGTAGAGAATGTGGTGATTGACGGCTACGGAACAATTGATGGTCGTGGCCGCTATTTTGTAACCAACCGTGGCAAGGACGAAGGTATCACTCGCCCACACCTGCTACGCTTTGTGCAGAGCAAGAATATCGTAGTTCGCGATATTACGGTGCGCAACTCACCTTGTTGGATGCAGCACTACCTCGCTTGCGACCACGTACGCATCGATGGCGTAACGATATTCAATCGCAACCACTTCAATAACGATGGCCTAGACCTCGATGGCTGCCACGATGTGATTGTCGCGAACTGCTTTGTCGATTCGGACGACGACGGCATTGTACTGAAGAGCACCTCGCCGCGCCTGTGCGAGAATATCACCATCTCGAACTGCGTGGTGTCATCACACTGCAACGCCGTAAAGATGGGAACAGAGACTACGGGCGGCTTCCGTAATATCAACATCAACAATATCGTAGTTATGCCAAGCCACGACCAGCGCGAGAAGTTCTGCGGCCAATGGATCGGCATCTCGGCCATTGCACTCGAAATTGTGGATGGTGGCGTGATGGAGAACATCAACGTTAGCAACTTTACAGTAGAGGGCACGCAAGCTCCAATCTTCATTCGTCTTGCAAACCGAGCTCGTCCATATCTGAAGGGCATCGAGAAACCGGGTGTTGGTTCCATTCGTGATGTGCGCCTGAGTAATATCACTGTCTACAACGCAGGTGCTATCGGTTCCTCTATCACAGGCATTCCGGGTCACTATGTTGAAGATGTGGAGTTGAGCAATATCATCATCCACCAGAAGGGCGGCGTAACGGCCGAGATGATGCCAAAGATCTACGAGAAGTCGGCCGACGAGCGCGAGAAGAAGTACCCCGAGGGTACTTCTTGGGGCATCCTCCCTGCCAAGGGTTTCTTTGTTCGTCACGCCCGCAACATCAAGTTCTCGAACATCGTAATCAAGAGCGAACAGCCCGACATCCGCCCCGACTTCCTGGAGGTAGATGTTGAGAAGTGATCGTTGCAAATAGAGGAGGTTACAAAATGATATGGTGCCCAAAATTTGGGCACCATATTGTTTCGGACTGTATTGCTTACTTGATGACTTTGAGGCTTTTGCGGGCTTCGGATATAGGCATAGCATTGAAGTGCCACCACTCCGAGGTTATGGTGCGCCATCCGGCTTGGGTCATCACCTCGCGAAGGAGGCGACGATTCTGATACTCGCGGCGGGTAATCTCGCCACTCTCGAGGAGCTTCTGCTCTTTGTCTACGCGAGCTCTATCGCCAAAATAGTCATATTCCGAGCCCATCGGCAGTGGGTGACCCGTGCAGTCCACCAGTGTGACATCCACCGAAATTCCATAGTTGTGACCACCTCCGCCATATTTGTGTGGGTTGGCTACGAACGACTCCATATTTGTGCCTTCGACCACGCTCCACATCTGCTCCTGAATCGAGCGCGGGCGTGCTGCATCGTAGACTACGAGGTGCAAATCCATCCTCTTTTTGCGGAGGTATTCGTGTGCCTTGCGCAGCTTCTCGATGGCGATGGGTGCGAGATATGCCTCGTCGAGGTCGTGATAGAGCACTCGTCCCATAAAGTTGTACGGCGTGGCATAGACCATATAGACTTCGATGCCCGGAATCTCCTCGGTAACATTTTTCAGTCCCATGGCCTCGAGGCTCTTCTCTGTCGCGGATTTGTGTTGCCCCCAAGCGATGGTCGGAATAGCCATCAATAAGAGCGCTGCAAGTATTAGCAATCGTTTCATTTTTTTGTTGATAATATGGTTAATCAGCCATAAAGATACGAAAAAATAGCTCTCGTTGTGCATATTTTCAAAAGAAAGAGAGTGCCGGCAAAGCTATCGACACCCTCTAGATGGTTCTGTTTGTTGAGAAGCTACTCGTTGTTCGGACGGATAAGTCGTAGAATGGTCAATCCATTGACGCTACCAACAACATAGTTGCAAGGTTGTGCGGCAGGGCAACTTTGCGCAACGAAATTTGTCATACACAACTCGCTCGAAAGCGTGAACTGCAGACACTCGAATCTATCTCCCTGCTGCATCTTCGAGTTGTTGCACCACTCGGCCTCGAACTTTGCGCCGTCTCCCAAGTAGCGAATAATGCACTCGCGATCGGGCAACCATCCGATGTGAATCTTATCGCCATCCCGCAAATCTTTCGTGTAGATTACCATCTCGTTGCTCATCTCCGACTCCGAAGGCGAGGCTGCAAGGCTATTGCAGTAATCCTTCCACTCCAGATTGCACGCATATTGGGATAATAGGTTTAACGTATACAACGATACGGTATCGTATCCACGTGTAGAGTATCCCCACACACGCTCCAAGGTGGTTTCGGATATGTGCTGTCGTCGGTTTTGCCAAATGTCGGCTGCTAATGCAAGAAAATCGGCGTGTACGATAGGTGCTCGGCCGAATCGTTTTTCGACACTAAGCTTTAATGAAGTTACCTGTGGAGTATTTCTGTCAAAATTCATAGCGATACAAAAATAATAGTTATCTTTGTAAATTAAAAATTGGCTTATGTATGTAGAGAGCAATTTTTTCGAGTTGTCTTCCACACCGAAAAATCAACAGTCCGAATTTCGCGATGCTAAGTTGTTGAAAATCACAGCATATTCGCAACTTTGGCGCATTTCGCGATGCGGCAAGTTCTTTCTTGTAAAGACAACAAAAGACAACAACGAGGCGCAGCGCAATATCTTGCAACGCGAGTACGAGCTCTCGATAGGATGCGACCATCCGCATATCGTACACTCGTATATCTACGACTCGATAGACGGTATTGGCGAAGGTATTATTATGGAGTATATCGAAGGTGATACACTCGCAGAATATTTGGCCCAAAAACCCTCGAAGCACGAACGCCAACGTCTGTTTGGCGAGTTACTATCGGCTGTGGCCTATCTTCACAAGCGCGGTATCATACACAACGACCTGAAGTTGGAGAATATTATGGTGACACGCGCCGACGCCACGCTGAAACTCATAGACTTCGGCTTGGCAGACACCTCGGCTCACTACGCTCTAAAGAGTCTTGGCTGCACCCCATGCTACGCTTCACCCGAGTTGCGTGAACGGAGCCGCGAGGTGGACGCTCGTAGCGATATATACTCATTGGGAGTGATAATGCAGGAGATGCTTGGAGAGTCGCGATTCTCGCGCCACTGTATGCAAACCAAGCCCGAAAAGCGTTATGCCAATGTCGAGGCGCTGCAAAAGGCGTGGCACAATCGCTATAACGCGCGGTACTTTGTAGTAGGTTTGGCGGCTCTTGCGTTGATAGTTACGCCGCTTGGACTCTATTTGACCGAGAAGAAGGCGTCGAACGACCTCGCTACTACAATCGACATCAAGACACTGCAGATGGAGCGTGAAATAGATAGGTTGTACAATGCCGTTGCGGATACCGTTTCGAGATCGCACTATTCTGAGTTTGCGATTATGCATATAACCTCGATGTACGAGCATAGCGAGAGGGTGAAAGAGGCTATTGTGGAGTCGGAATCAAACAAGGAGGTTAAATCTGCGCTGAGGGAGAGATACGAGGAGATCGTTCGTGTAAAATTTAGCGACTTAACAAATAAAGCCAGCAGTTTACCTACGATATATTCCAAGGATATATCTCACAAGGAGAGGGAGTATTACAACGCCCTTATCGAACAGCGCAAGCCTTACAGCCCCTATCCAAGCGACAAGTAAAGACAACGAAAGACAAAAAATCGTAATACAAATATAGCTACCTTTGCAGATGAATTCTTAATTATGTTGATAATTGAGAGTTCATTGCAATTATTATTAACCATTAAATTAAACTTATTATGGAGGAAAAAGTAAAAGGTGGCTTGGGTAAGGCAAGCTATGTACTTGGCATCATTGCAGTTATTTTTGCATTGCTTCCAGTTCTTTCGCCATGGTTCTTGGTAATCAGCTGGCTCGTTTATGTGGTTGCTATCGTAGGTGCTATTCTTGGCGTTATTGCTATCGTTAAGAAGCAGCAGAAGGCTATCCTCGGTACTGCACTTTGTGTAGTTTCGGTTGTAGCATTCATGCTTATCGTTAGCAGCGATTGGATGGCAAAGCGTTCGGCTGAGAGCGCAGCTTCTGCTATCGAGAATACAATGGGCTTGGCAAATAAGGCTAAGAGCCTTAGCGAGGAGAACGCATTCTAGTCGCAAAAATAGACCAATTTTATGGTTGAGAGCGCTCCTTCGGGGGCGCTTTTTTGTGTCTGTTTTTGTCGGTGAGACATCAATCTGGCACCTTTTTTGTATATGGTTGTTGGGGTTGCGCCAAGGGTGTTTGAGGTGCGTTTTTTGAGCGCGTGAAATTTTTACATAAAAAATAGATATTTTCTATCTAAAATGTGCGATTTTTCGTGATATTTTTTATAACTTTGCGTGGTTAAAGTCCTGTGCGTGGGCGCGTTAGAAACGGTTTTGTGCTACCTCTTATACCCTGAATGGGGGGGGGTAATTGCCTCATTTACAGGTACTTAGACGGTTTTTTAAACAAGGAATTCAGATATCGTTTTACGATAAATTCGTAACATTGATATAGCAGTTGGGAGGTTGCCCTAGAGTTGGAAAAGGGGGCGCGAAGGTCTCAACAAAGTAGAGTTAGGAAATGAAAAAGTTTTTAATCGGGTTATTCTTGCTGGCACTATTGCCTACCATATCGGTTGCGCAGACCGATAAGGAGGTGTGTAGGTCGGTGAAGATATATTTTCGTCTCGGCTCGTCCGTAATCGACGAAAATTATATGGGTAACCAGGCTACTCTGCAGCAGTTTGCTTCGGAGGTAAAAACTTATTGCCAGGACTCTACTGCAAAGTTCCGTCGCATACGTATCGTTGGTAGTGCCTCGCCAGAGGGTAGTCAGCGCATCAATGACCGCTTGTCGCGCGCTCGTGCAAAGGCTATTGCCGAGTGGATTGGTCGCGAGGTTTCGGTTGAGTTGAACTACGAGGTTGTTCGTACAGACATCGATTGGGATGGACTCCTCTCGTTGGTTGAGGCTACATCGGAGGTTCCATATCGTGACGAGGTGCTTCAGATTCTCAAGAATGTTCCTGAGTATGTGGAGCGCGGTGGTACAACCTACAACGAGCGTTTCAACAAGCTTGCATCGCTCCGCAAGGGCGTGCCTTATCGCTATTTGTACAACAAGTTCTTCCCTCGTCTCCGTTACGCAGATGCTAGAGCTGAGTTCTGGTGGGAGACCGAGCCAGCAACGCTTGCAATCACCACCGAGGAGGTTATGCGCTTTGGTGCTGATGGCGGCAATGGTCTCGTAGGCTTCAAGAAGAACAAGCAGGATGGCATTGCTCCTACTGCAACAGCAAATGCAGCTTGGCTTACTGCTCTCACTCCATCCGTCAAGGATCTCACATTTGGTGTCGAGCCAAATATGTCGCGCGAGCCTCGTACTGCAAATATCGAGGTGTCGAGCTATGGCGTAACACACAAGGTTACCGTTATCCAGGAGGGTCGCGAGCCTCAGTTCGATATCACATCGGAGAGCCCGATGAATTTCCCTGCCGAGGGCGGAAATAGCGCAATCACATTCAAGCATAATATCACCGACAAGTCTACTCCTGACGTTAAGTCGCAGGCCGAGTGGTTGAAGCTCGCAGAGCCTACAGCCGATAGCGTGGCATTTAACGTTGCACCTAACAAGGCCAAGGAGGCTCGTTCGACAAATGTTTCGGTCGAGTGCTATGGCAAGCAGTACGATGTGTTGGTAAATCAGGAGGCTGCACCAAAGAAGCCTTTCTATATGGGATTGAAGAACAATATGCTCTTCGACGTTGTGGGTGTTCCGAACCTTGGTGCAGAGTTCTATCTCGATAAGAACTTCTCGATAGTAGCAAACTGGGGATACTCTTGGTGGGGTGGTCCTCGCAAGCATATCTACTGGCGTTACTATGGTGGCGACTTGGCCGTACGTTGGTGGTTTGGTAAGGCTTCGAAGGTGAAGCCATTGCAGGGTCATCACGTTGGTGTCTATGGTCAGGCCTTGACATACGACTTCTCGTTTGGTAACAAGGGTATCATGGGTGGTATGCCAGGTGGAAACATCTTCGATAAGGACGAGAATGGTCACCGCTCGATGCAGAATGTTGTAGGTTTGGAGTATGGTTACTCTTTGCCTGTTGCTCATCGCCTAAATATCGACTTCACCATTGGTGTGGGATACTATTGGGGAGTAATGCACCGATACGATACCGTTAACGATCTCTATTTGCGAACTGGATCGTCGAAGTTCCGATTTATGGGTCCTACCAAGTTGGAGGTTTCGTTGGTATGGCTGTTGGGCCGCGGTAATTTTAACGCAGATAAGAAGAAGGGAGGCAAGCGATGAAACGATACCTATATTTATATATAGTAGCGCTTGTGGCGTTGTTTGCTACTTCTTGTACTCACAAGGAGCTCGTCGAGGATGCTCGTCGTTACCACATCAATATCCACGCAGATTACCGCCTCGACTGGGAGGATACCTACGAAATGGATTGGAAGTCGCCTGGTCACTGGCCTAGCGAGTACAAGCCATACGACGAGTTGCGTCCAACTGTTCCTAGTGGTTTGATCGTCTACGACTACCAGGATGGTAAGGCCAACTACTTGGGCTATACCATTGGCTCTGATGGTGTTATCCGATTGAGTGGTGAGAGCAGTAATCTGCTGATCTACAATAGCGATACCGAGTATAACGTGGTTACCTACGAGTCGAACGGCGCGATGGTGCGTGCAACTACTCGTACCAAGACCCGTGCATCGTTCACCGGAAATAAGTTTGCTGACGCCAACGAGGAGACAAAGAAATCTCCGGATATGTTGTTTGCGAACTATCGCGAGAACTTCTACGCTGAGCGAACTCTCGACCCGGTAGACTTCAATATCACATTGCAGCCGCTTGTCTTCACATACTACATTCGCATCCCTATTAAGGAGGGCTTGAAGTATGTACGACGCGTTGGACATACAGGCGACTTGTCGGGTATGGCCGATGGTGTGAATATGCTCACGGGCGAGACCTTGGATAAGGCTATCACCATCCTCTTCGATAATGCCGAGGATTATGGTTTCGACTGTATCAGGGTTACCGATTGGGGTATCGAGGCTATTGTGCGTTCGTATGGTTTGCCAGGATATCCACACATCAACTATCCTACACGTAACGGAAAGAACGGCTTGGGTATCAACATCTATCTGACCAACGGTAAGATTGCACGCTTCGAGTGCGATGTTACCGATCAGGTGCAGAAGCAGCCTCACGGAGGTGTGATTGAGTTCACCGAGGATATCATCATCGAGAAGGAGGCCGGTGAGGAGGGCTCGGGAGCCTTCGATGTAGAGGTAGACGATTGGGAGTACGAGGATATCGTCTTGCCGTTGTAGAAACGAGAGAATTTATAAAACATAAACTAACTAACTAAAAACTAACAACTAACAACAAAAAACAGATCTTATGAAAAAGATTTTACTTAGTGTATTGGCAATTGCTGCAATGACAAGTTGCGTGCAGGAGCAGACGATTAACACTGGAATGTCGGGTGCTATCACCTTCAACGCTCCATTTATCGAGAAGGCTAACAGCCGTGCTGCAGTAGATCCAAGCACTACTACTGGCACTATCAGCGCCTTCGACGTATGGGGATTCATGGACCAGAACACTGGTACTGTATTCTCGCAGCAGCGTGTAAACCGCACAGGTTCGGTTAATGGTACAGACAAGGGTATTTGGAGCTACAATCCACTCGCTTACTGGACTCCAAACCACACCTATCGTTTTGCAGCTTTGGCTCCAGTTGATGACACCAACATCCAGCTCGAGCTTGCTGACAATGGCAAGATGTCGAACGATGGCGCATTGGGTACTGTAACATTCACCAATGTAGACGGCAACGTAGACCTTCTCTACGCACAGCCTGCAGCTATCACTACTGGCAGCGATATCTACACCAACACTCCTGTTGTAAACTTGCAGTTTGCTCACCTTTTGTCGAAGATTAAGTTCACCTTCACAAACGGTTTCCCAAGCGAGTACAACACTATGGAGGTTACAAACATCCGTATGCAGGTGCCTGATAAGGGTTCGGTAGATTTGACTCAGACCACTCGTCCATACTTGTGGGACATTGCAACTCCACACAACGATATCACATTGTCGTTTGGTGATGCAATCAACAAGGTTGACGCAACTAAGGGCGTTTCGCTCGGTAGCGGCGAGAGCGGTGAGTGCGAGTTCGAGTGCTTGACTCTCCCTATTCAGAATGGTACTACCATCGTTCCACACCTCACCGTTAGCTTCGATGTAGTTCTCTATCAGGGTGACCAGGTTGCTATCGCTAAGTCGACCAGAACTGCTAAGCTCGTTCTTGATGGTTCGCTCGTAGGTCTCGAGAAGGGTCTCGAGCAGGGTAAGGGCTATCGTATCAACGCAACTTTGAACAGCGAGAATGTTGCTGACGGTGCGTTGCTCGAGATCAAGTTCGACGAGGTTACCGTTGACGAGTGGGTTGAGGTTGAGTATGACGCTGGCGTTATTGCAACTCTGTAATCGAAACAATACAACTTTATATAATTCAATTAATTAACTAATTTTTTTAACAAACACTATGAAAAAGTTATTCTTAAGCGCATTGGTAGCTGTAGGTTTGGTATCGTGCGTGCAGGAGGAGTTGGTGAGCACATCGAATCCTTCGAATGAGATCGCTTTCAGTGGTTATGTTGGTAATCAGGTTCGTTCGGC
>JAZLDJ010000124.1:0-11554 GCA_045614685.1 Alistipes sp.
TGTGGCTTCGACTGACCGAGGTTGATGTAAGCACCGCGACGAATACGGAGAATAGACTCCTTTGGAGTAACGTCGAAGAAGAACTTCGAGTCGTACAACGAACGCAACTCCTCAACGAGAACACCAGCACCGTAAACGATAACTACCTTGCCCTGCTCTGCTGGAGCCTTCCACTTAGCAACCTGCTGCTTGTATGCCTCCAACTTCTCAGCGTCGAATACACCCTTGTAACCACCGTGGTAGATGCGGCCGTAGGGGAGGGTAGGGTCCTTCTCGCGATCCCAGCACAACTGCGGGTCGATCATTGCGTTAATCTCCTCCTCGCTCTTGAGTACCTGAGCGAAGTCGTAGTGTACAGTCTCAACGCCGCGAAGACGCAACTGCTGGGTGAGGAGGTTCAACAACTTGGTAAAGTCGGTAGTGGTGTAACCCTCCCAACCGAGAACGATATTCTTGTTAGGCTCAGCTTGGAGCTGTGCAGCCAGATCGGTTGCAAGGCGAACTGCAGCCTTCAATGTGCCAACAGTTACTGCGGCCTTTGTCTTTGCTTCGAGTACCGGACGGTTGATGGCGCGTGGGTCATCAAACGGGTACGGATTGTACATGAAACTCATAATCTGAATCTATTTAAGTGTTAAAAAGTGAATTATCTAATGTCGTGGAACTCAATGCCCATCATCTCGCACAGGAGACCCAACTCCTCGCGGTAGTCGCCATCAACCACTGCGAAGTGCTGTGTTGTGCCAACCTTGAGAATCTCCTCGAAGAGACGCTTTACAGGTACGTCTGGACGGAAGATGGTGTGTGAGTAGGTTGCCAAGATGTGCTCGCCTGGCAATGACTCAACCATTGCGCAAACCATCTTGTACTTGCCGTCGCACTCAACCAACTGAGCCATGGTCTTGCGACCCTCCGACATGCGATACCATGCGAATGGAGCACCTGCGTGCTTCCACTTGCTCTTTGCAAAGCGTACGTCACGAGCAATAACTACGTTCTTCTGCCACTCTGGGTCGTTGTGGTCGTTCGGACCTGCGTGACCACCAGCAAATGTGCCAAACTCATTCTCGATGTGGAATGGCTCGATGAAGTTTACGTGCTTGCCCGAGAGTAACTTCAAGATGTAGGTCATAAGACCTGCGCCCATGTCAGCCTCAGGAACGAGTACCGAGCTATTCTCGTTGAACCATGGGTGGTAGAAACCTGCGCGGAGACCAACCAAACGGAACATTGCGGTGTCGATATCGTTGAATACCATAATATCAACGTCGTACTCCTTGGCCATATCCTTCAAACCGATCGATGCAGCAACCGAAGCCTCGAACTTGTCGTAAGCAACGTCGTCCATCATCTTGTAGTTTGTGGTCAACTCGTCGCAGTAACCCTTCAACTCCTCGGCAGGAATAGCCTCGATGGCGTTGCCGTAGTCCGAATATGAGAGGAAACGAATCTCTGGACCAAGCTTGGTGAACATATCATATGGATCCATATAGGTAGACCACATAGCCTCGTTGTATGCGGCCAACAAGCCGAGTGTCGAGTTGCGCAAGATGGCACGAACGCGAGCCGCTTCAGCATACTTCTTAATCTGAGCGTTCACCTCGTCGCGCGAGCCCATTACAACCTTCACGTTCTTGCGTGGAACACGCGAAATAGAGCCACTTGCCTCCAACGAGCCTACCAATGTGCCCGAGCAGAGGTACTCGATGAAGTCATCCTCCTCCAAAGTGTCGTAGAATGCCATCTTCTCCTTTGCTACGTTGGCAAAAATCATTGGAATCTCAGGCATATCGCGCAAGAAACGAATCCACGCGAAATCCTCCGACCACGAGAGAAACTCTGCAATTACGAAGTCTACCTTCTCGTTGTAGAATAGCGACATTGCCTTCTCGGCATCCTCGCGAGTGTAGACGATGCCAGGGAACGATACGTCGAGGAACGACAACTTCTCCTGAATCTCCTTAATGGCAATCTCCTTGCGGTCTCCGTAGGTGCCGTGCTCGCAACCTACACCAAGGTCCTTGAATCGTGGCGAAGCAATGAGCAATAAACCCGCTTTCGCCTTTCTGGTTTTTTCGTTATTTTTCATTTTGTTGAAGTTTTAAGATATCTCGTTTATAGAATAATTTACCGCCTACAATCATAATAATTCCGCAGACAACCCAAATTGCTGCCAATATTGTAAATCCGAGCGAGAGGCCCGAAGACCCTTTAATGAGGCCGAGGATATAAGGAGCCAATGCACCTGTTCCGAAACCAATCATAATCATTACGCCCGAAGCAGAAGAGTGGAATTTGCTTGGAATGACATCGTAGAGAACAACATAGGTGTTAGCATCGAAGAATGCACGGGCGAAGCCGAAGATTGCCAAGGCTCCGAATACGATTGCAAGCGACGATGAATGGCCCATATAGTAGATGCAAGGGGCAGCTACAAGTAGGCCAAGACCCTGCATTGTGGTACGCCAAGTTGGCTTGCCCTTAGCACCAACCCAATCCGATAACTTACCGGCGATAAGCACGCCGAAGAATGCTGCAAAGTGGGTGTAGAACATCGAATGCCAACCCGCAGCAGCCGAAGACATATTGAATGGAGCCTCTTGCAGGTAGGTTGGCATCCAAGTCAAGTAACCTGTCAATACGAAGATAAGACCCGCAAAGCCGATTGTTACGGTTGCAGCGGTAGGAGTGCGGAAGATGATAGTAAAGCCGTCAACTAAGTCGCGAAGAAGGTTGGACTGCTTCTTGGTGGCGCGCTCTGCTGTGATATCGCGCTTATCCTTCAGGCGCACCATCATAATCAGTGCGTGGATAATACCTACTGCTCCGAATACGATGAATGCGTACTGCCAACCCCATATGTCTGCGATTCTACCGGCCAAGAAACCGCTGGCAATAACACCGATGTAGTAGGCAGTCTGTACGATTGACATCGCCGTCGAACGGGTGCTTGTGTGGTACTCCGAGAGAAGAGCGTTGTAGTTAGGGCCAAATAGCGCCTCGCCACCACCGGTAGCAACCGAACGAAGAATAATCAAGCTGATAAGACCTGTAGCCCAACCGGTGAACATTGTTGCCACACTCCAAAAGAGAATGCACAGCGTTAAAATCCACTTACGGCTATAACGGTCGCCAAGAATGCCGCCCAGTGGCACCAAAATCGCATAGAAGAGATTGAATGCAGTGGCGATAAGACCCATATCGTCATCGGTAAGATTAAGACCGTCGCGAATCTGAGGTAGTACAACATTAAACACCTGTCGGTCTGCTTGATTGAGAAAGTAGGCCACCCAAATCAAAGCTGTAACCTCCCACTTAGAGGGAAGAAGGCTTGTTTTTTTTGTAAGTTGAGTCATTTTTTTAGATTTTATTTGTAATTTTGTAAATGTTGTTGCACCGTAATGGGTCTACTATGGTGCAAATATAATAAAAATTGCTTTAAAAAAGATGACTTTTTTAGAAAAACTAAACTATGATAACTGTAAAAGAGTGGGGCATTGCCCCAACGGGTGAGCAGATTCTGCAATACACGATGACAAATTCGCAAGGCACAGAGGTGCGCCTTACCAATGTGGGAGCATCGATTTGTGGTGTTCGTTTTGCCGACCGCAATGGAGCGTTCGACGAGGTGTTGCTCGGCTATGCCAATGGCGTTGATTATATTGGCGATACAGCCACTTGTGGCAAAACTGTTGGTAGAGTAGCCAACCGAATTAAACTTGGCCACTTGGAGGTGGAGGGCAAGGTCTATCAGCTCGAAATAAATAATTTGGCCAACCATCTTCACGGTGGTACGGGCGGCTATGCCAACCTTGTTTGGCAGTCGGAGGTGGTGGGTGATGGCGTTGTTTTTACGCTTCATTCGCCCGATGGAGATCAGAACTATCCGAGTGCCGTAGATGTTAAAGTGAAATATTCGCTAAATGATGATAACGAACTTATTTTCACATACGATGCGGATAGCGATGGTACCACTCCGTTTATGCTTACAAACCACGCATATTGGAATCTCTCGGGCGAGGCTTCGGGCGATGTTCTCGACCACGAGTTGTTACTCCATTCGTCGCGTTCATTGGAGCTGACAATCGACCATATCCCTACAGGAAAGATACTCGATATTGTGGGTACTCCGCTCGATTTTACTTCGTGGCGCAGATTCGGAGACGATATCACAGCCGAGTATCAGATGATAGACAAGAAGGGCGGTTATGGCCACTATTTCCCACGTGATAATTGGCAGAAGGGTGAGCTGAAGGAGATGGGTATTCTGCGTGACAGAAAGAGTGGTCGCGCCGTGCGTTTCCTCTCTACACAGGCTGGTAGTATGGTCTACACGGGCAACAAACTCTCGATAAATTGTCCAGAGACAATCTCGGGTGGTCGCTATGCAAATTATGCAGGTGTCGCTATCGAGTGCCAAGGGTTTGTAGATGCGGTTAACAATCCACACTTTCCATCTATTATGCTCCGCAAAGGCGAACATTACTACGAGAAGACAGTCTATAAATTCGAGAACTTTTAGCTCCAAATATAGCGAAAGAAAATTGCGAGGCCCGAAAGCCTCGCAATTCTCTTAATATACAAGTTCGTCTTGTTCCGATCCGAAGCCTGGAAGGCCTATGCTATCGCCATAACCCCTTTCGGCTACGATGGTGAGAATGTCAATCTCTGGTCTTAAATAGTTTTTCATAGTCGTAAATCTGTTTTTGAGGTTATTAGAGTGTCGGCTTTGTCGAGAGGAATGTGCAACCGTCGTGGTTGTCGGTGCCGGTCCAATCGGTGCTCTCGCCCTTTGCGTAGATGTATTTGTAGAAATCATTTGCGGTTATCGCTTTCTCATCATACTCATCCTCTTCGGCGTTGTAATTGTAGGTTGAACCGCCAATCTTGCAATTCTTGGCTCTGATACCGGTCTCGGCAGGATCGCGCTGTGTACCCAACACCATACCTACATTGCTCAAGCCAGCCACCTTCATCTTGCTGTAGCAGGTTGCGCCGTCGACGGAGTACACCGGAAGACCGAAGATTCCGCCCACATACGAATTTGCACTATCTGTAATAGAAGCGTTCACAACCGAGATATCGCCAGTGTTAACGATGCCGCTATTCAATGTGCAATCCTTTTCAGCAGTTTGCATACCTGCAATACCTCCGAGGTAGAGCAGCGTTGCAGTAGCACTCTTTTTGTCTGTACCAACCGATATATTACCTGTATTGCCCGAATCGGTCATTGAGAGGGTTGCGTTGTGGTATGCGATATGTCCTCCGATATAAACTTCACCATTGATGCTACCCGTAAAGTTGATATTGCCCTTGTTGTAGCAATTAATCGAGGTCTGATTACCCATATGGTTACCGATGATACCTCCGATAGTAAACATTGGGAGATCGTCAGCAGCGGTTGCAGTAGAGGTCGATACAACATCAATATTTACATCACCCTCGTTTACAACATTTGTGAATTTCTGAGTTGCGGTGTGAGTACCAATCAAACCGCCTACGAGGAGGTTGCCTGCTACGGTACCACCGATGTTGAGATCGCCGCTATTGCTCGAGTTTGTCATAGTGAGTCGTGTTCTACCCAAACGAGCATAACCGCAGAAACCACCATAGTAGCAAGCCGATGTTGAATCTCCGTTCACATTCAAATCTCCGCTGTTTGTCACGTTGTCAGCCTCCATATACATACTCTGCTGATCACCGCTGTGGTTGAAGTATCCCAAGAACATCGAAGCAACAACATTTGACATTGTCTTAGGGGTGATGTTGTAGTCGGCTGTGTTCGAGAAGTTATTAACAGTCGAGGTGAGCTTAACACCCAGATGCACGAGTTTTCCACACATTGCACCAATACCAGTGCTACCAATCTTGTTAGCGTCAATGTTCAATGGCTGGCTGTTCGAGCAGTTCTCCACCTTTATGCGAGCATAGCTGTATCCAATGATACCAGCGGCATAGACAGTTCCATAATCACCATTTGTAATTTTTAGCTCGCTTGGACGCTTCTCGGTTGAGTAGTTGTGGCAATTGGAGAATGTTACAACAGATTCGTCGGTAGAGTTATCGAAGCCTTTGATAGCTCCAGCCACCAAGCCACCCAAGTATACAGAGGATGAGCCACCCTCGGCTCCGCCACTAACGATAACAGAACCATAGTTGTTCACATTGTTGAAGCTGATGTTGTATATTGTGCTAGAATAGAAGTAACCGATGATACCGCCACAACCATAATATCCCGCGCAACCTGCGTTTGCCTTGATGTCTGCGTAGTTGTTGCAATCGGTAAAGGTTGTGCTATAACCTGTAACTGCAATGTGGTGACGATAGAAACCGCACAATCCTGCAAGGAATACATTTCCGGTAGTGGTTGCAGGACCATAGTTAATCACACCAGTTGCGAAGTTATCGCAATTCTTGATCTCAGGGTAGCCTACTGCGTAACCGACTAAACCGCCAATGTATGCGGTAGCTACCGCTTCGCCACCGATAGTTATAGCACCCGAGTTATCGCAGTTGTCGAAGATTTGTGTAGCGATTTTGCTCGAGCCGAAATAGAATACACCAAAGCAACCACCAATAGCAAAATCACCAGTAGCATTGCTTGCGACATTGATTGCTGCCGAGTTCGAGCAATCCTTAACCTCTGCGTGATACTCTGCGGTATAGCGATACAAGCGACCCCAAATACCACCTACATCAACAGATGAAGAAGCTGTGAAGTTGACAGTGATAGCTCCGCTGTTGTGGCAATCGTTGATGTAGATAGGCACCAAGTCGACATAGCCAACAAAACCTGCAAGTACAACACGTGCAGCCATAGTACCATCTGCAGAGATGGTGGCCTTGTTCTCGTTGTTGCTCAAGGTCAACTTGCCGCTATTGCTTGCTGCGATACCTACGAAACCGCCTATACCCGAGATATCTGTGCCGGTGCTGGCTCCTGTAAACTTAATGGCGCAATTGTTTTCGCAGTACTCAATCGTGCGATCGAGTTGAGTGGTACCCATCTTACCTACGAAGCCACCGACTGCGCCCGATACTGCGAGCTTTGTAACAGTCAACTTACCACTTGTCGAGCAGTGCGAAATGAGAGCTCCGTTATAAGTGTTGGCGAAAGTACCAATAGCTGCGCCCGACTCAACCGAAATATTCAAATCGCGCAAATGCAAACCTTTGATAGTGGCGGTAGTTGTGTTGAACAATGGAGCGGTCAAGCCCTTGATAGCATAGCCATTACCATTGATTGTTCCGGCATAACCGTCTATCGAAGTCCACGCCTCGTCGGTCATATCGACATCAGCCACGAAAAGAACATCCTTGGTAAGTGTTGCAGCCTGCTCGGCAAAAGCCTTCAACGATGCCTTGTCTTTGATAACGAAAACCTCGTCGGTGGCTGCGTAAGTGATGTTGTTCAAGAACACACGTACATTACCTGCGCTCAATGGCTTGGTGTTGTCGGCCTTGACTGTTGCATACATCACGCCACCCTCATTGTCGTATAAAGTTACATAAAGCTGGTCGTACACTCCTGCAGGAACTCCTACGTGGATGTAGGTAGGCTCGCTCGAGAGTGTTATGCCCTCGCCAAACGAGTAGTTGATTATCGACTTCGATGCGTCTGTTGCAGTAGCCTTGCCCTTCTCAAAGTCGAAATCGAAAGCTCCTGCGATAGGTTTGCGGTCGATAGTCGAAATCTGAGCATACGCTAGGGTAGCCGAACCTGTTACACCCACCTTCAACACGCCTGTCAAATGGCGCAACTCTGCACCAACGCCATTCTCGCTATATGCGTACATTGTAGAAACTCCATTGCCGAATGTGTGGTTGCTTGTGTGTGTCTGATTCTCAGCAAAGACCACCTGACCCTCATTTGCATCAGGATAGGCGATGCAGTATGGGGTCTGCAATACACCTGCGATGGTGAAAGAGGCATTTGTGCTACCTGCCTCCTCTGCGGTGAGTGCAGATGAAGCAACTCCATTTACGGAGATTTTGTCGCCCTCGCTCCAATAGAGAGGGTAGACACCCTCTGCTTTCTCGCCGAGTTGAGTACGCGACTCCTCGAGCGAAAGCGAGATCTCGGTCACTCCTGCGCCATCTGTTTGGAAGGTAGAGCAATCGGTTGTGTCGGTGGTACACGCAACTGCTACCATCGCTACAACAGCCAATAAAAATCTTGCTAAATTTTTCATTGTGTTTTTTGAATAGTTAGTAATATTGTAAAGTGTTATATATCAAATAATTATCCCCCCCGCATTTTGCTTCTGCGGAAGGGTGTGAGTTGTGTTTGAAACTTTATGCAAATATACTAAAATATTCTTAATATAAATATAGGTAATAAAAAAAACGACCCAAAGGCCGTTTTTTTTGTTGATCTATTTCTGCCACTTCATTGTGAAGTTACGAAGCCAATTCATTGCAAAACGAGGCAACATCTGGCAGATTGGAATAAATGCCTTGCACCACCAATCGGGAACGATGCACTTGCGCTTGCGCCACAACGAGTTCAAACCTCGACGAGCGCAGAACGATGGCTTCGACAAGGCGTGCCACTTCAAACCGATGCCTTGCCACTTCTTATTCAAGCCGTAGAGGTCGGTTGCGATACCAGCAGGGCATACAGCTGTAACCCAAACCTTCTTCTCGCGCATCTCCTTGGCAAATGCCACCGAGAATGCCTTTGTATAGGCCTTCGATGCGCTGTACAATGCCAAGCCGGGGAATGGCATCCACACCGAGAACGACGACATATTGAGGATGTAGCCCCCACCTCGCTTTGCCATATCGTTTCCGAAGAGCTGACAAAGTACGGTGTAGGTGATGTCGTGAAGGGTGATTGTGCGCTTAACTCGCTCGATAGGGGTGTTTACCATATCGCAGAACGAGAACATTCCCGCATTGTTAATCAAAACATCTACAACGTGGCCCTCCTCCTTGCACCAGTTGAAAAGTGTCTCTGCAGCACCTTCAACGGCCAAGTCCATAGCCTTGATATATACCTTTATGCCCGACTTCTCCTCAATGTCCTTTGCAACCTCCTGCAAGGTAGACTCTGTGCGGCTTACGATTACGAGATTGTATCCAAGCTCGGCCAACTGCTCGGCATAGCAACGACCAATACCGGTCGAAGCGCCTGTAACGAGTGCGAGTTTACTTCCCTTTTCGATTTTTCTACTTCTGCACATCGGTTAGTCGATTTTAGCGAGTTCCTTCCAAACCTTGTTAGGAATAGGCTCCTTACAGTTGTGACAGCACTGCATATCCTTCGAGTACATACGGGCGATGCAGTAGTCGCGGTGATCGCAGCCCGAGCGAGTAGAGAGGTCGCCCTCCTTCATCTTGTTTACGAACGCAGGGTCGTTAATCAAGCAACGAGCCATCTGTACCATCTCGAAACCTGCGTCGAGCACCTTCTCGATGCCCTCGCGCGAAACGATACCACCAACATATACGAGTGGACCCTTCAACTCTGCGCGGAACTTCTTTGCATTCTCGAGGAAGAAACACTCCTCGAACTTGTAGTCCTTAATCATCCACTTACCGAACAAATCAACTACAATCTTCTGCAACCACTCGTTCCAGCCCATATAGTAGCTCATAGTCTTTGTAGGGATGCGACCGCGCATAACTGCCATTGGCGCACGCGAAACAAAGCCCGATGTCAAGACAATACCGTTTACGTTGAACTTTTCGATCTCCTTTGCAATCTCGATGCTCTCTGGAATCTGAATACCGCTCTTGAAGCCATCCTCCATGTTGTGCTTAACGAGCACGGCTGTGTTGGTCTTCAATGCAGCCTCCATAACCTCCTCCAAGCACATCTTCATAAAGCGCATACGATTCTCCAATGAGCCACCGAACTCGTCGCGACGACGGTTGGTCCAAGGTGAGAGGAACTGCGAGATGAGGTAGCCGTGACCCGCGTGAACCTCCACGCTGTCGAAGCCAGCCTCGTGTGCAGTAAGAACTGCCTTTCCGAAGTCCTTCGCAGTCTGTCGAATTTCAGCGTGCGACATACGGCGGTGGAAAGTTGGGGAGTAGAGGTTAAATCCATTCGATGCCGAAACAGGGAAGCTACCTGCGGTTGACCAGTGGGTCATGTTGCCACAGTGGCCAATCTGAATACCTGCAGCTGCACCCTCGGCGTGAATAGCATCGGTAATGTCCTTCAACTCGGGAACAATCTCGTCTCGCAACCAGAGCTGAGAGTTGAACGAGACACCGCTACGGTTGATTGAGGCGTAGGCGAGAGTGGTCATACCAACGCCACCTTTAGCTACGCTCACGTGGTAGTCCTTTAACTTTTGTGTAGGGCCGAAGTCCTTGCCCATCGACTCGAATGCAGCCGAACGAATTGTGCGGTTGCGGAGTGTTACTGGGCCCATTTTGTAGGGGGTAAAGAGTATTGACTCTTTGAGGTCCTTCTTTTCTGACATATCTTTATGTTTTGCTTAAATCTCTAATATAGGAAAGGAATGATGCGCTTGCGCTTGAGCTTTGTGAACTCCTCGCCAAACTCCTGCTCGTAGCGCTTACGCAAGTCGCCTGCACGCGGAGCAAGGTTTGCAAATGTCCACCAAGCGAATACTGCACCTGCCACAGACCACGATGCGATAGCGTAACCTACCCACTCCATAAACTCGCCAAAGTAGTTGGCCGACGAAACATAGCGGAACATACCACCGCGTGGGATGTAGTGCTTCTTGTCGCCTGGCTTACGCAAGTGACGAATGATGTAGTCGGAGTGGAGGTTGGTGATGAAACCGAACAACCAAACGGCAATGCCGATGTAGATGTATGGCTTGCAGAACCACGCCTCGTAGTAGTTAGGGAAGTATGTTGGTACAATGTAGAACAACCAACCGCCCTGCATACAAGCATTCAGGGTGTTGAATGTTGCTCCCATCAACATAATCGATACTGGCATCTTCGAATTTCCGCGCAACAGCAAAGGGAAGATGAACGAGCGCTGGAAGTAGTGAATCTGGATTATCGAGAAGAGTACCATCGGTGCAAGCTCGGTGGTCATTCCGCCAAAATACCACAATACCCACATTGCGATAAATACAGGTGCCTCCATCAATACCCAAGCAATCTTATTCGGTATAGGAAAACCGAATTTAGGGTTGTAGAGATATCCATAGCCCGCCTTTACGAAGTGCAATGCGATGAATACAAATAGCGCCGTAACAGCCATTACGGCAAGAAAAAGGTTGTAAGTCGATAATGTTATCATATAAGTTTCGGCCTTAAAATCTTGCAAATGTATAAATTAAAATTTATAAATCAGCAAAATATTACAAAAATAACACTATTAGTTCGATGTTGGACATTTTTGCATATCTATCCAATGGCCCAAACATCGACTAAAGCATCGTTGTATTTCTGTTCAATGCGCTAGACATTGAACAAGACTTTTCGCCCGCCGGCGATTTAAGTCCCCGCCCGGCGGGGATTTAGGGGTGGGTCAGCATACTATGCATTTCTGTTCAATGCGCTAGACATTGAACAAGACTTTTCGCCCGTCGGCGATTTTAGTCCCCGCCCGCGGCGG
>JAZLDJ010000125.1:0-1749 GCA_045614685.1 Alistipes sp.
CCACACAACCCTAACGGCTCGTCGTACGGTATCGAGGGTATCATCTCGAAGAACGGTCAGATTCTCGGTAAGATGGGACACACGGAGCGTTATGACGACTGCTTGTTCAAGAATATCGCAGGCGAGAAGCGCCAGAACATATTTGCAAACGCAGTAGCGTACTTTACGAAGTAAAGAATGCAGAATGCAGAATGCAAAATGCAGAAATAAAAAAGAGATAAACAAAAAATAATTCTGAATTCTGAATTTTGAATTTTGAATTGAAAAACTGATAAGTTTTTTATGAGTGTTTTAGCAGTATATAACGTTGAGCACGCCTCGTCGTTGGTCTACTATGGATTGCATTCGATGCAACATCGTGGACAAGAGGGCTGTGGAATGGTTAGCGTGGCAGAAGATGGTCATATGTACCGTCAACGTGGTCACGGACTTGTGCAGGAGGTGTTCAACGAGAGTGTTCTCTCGAAGTTAGAGGGAAAGATGTGTCTTGGACACGTGTTGTACACCACGGCAAATGGTCGCAGCATCGATAATATCGAGCCGTTGTCGTTCCTTCACAATACGGGCTCGTTCGCAGTTGCACACAATGGCAACATTGTGAATGCCAAGCAGATTCGCGACTACTTGGAGTCGAAGGGAAGCCTCTTCCAGTCGAATACCAATGCCGAGTTGTTGGCACACCTCATCAAGAAGGAGGCAGACGAACCACGCATCTTTACGATTATGGAGGCGTTGGATTTGTTGGAGGGCTCATTCGCCTTTGTCATTATGACACAGAATCGCCTCTATGCTTGCCGCGACAAATATGGTATTCGCCCGTTGGCTATCGGTAAGTTGGGCGACGGCTATGTAGTGTCGAGCGAGACCTGCGCCTTCGACGTTATGGGAGCAGAGTTCGTGCGCGATGTTGCACCGGGTGAGATTGTAACAGTCGACCACAATGGATTGCGTAGTCGCCAGTATTCGCTTACGAGCGAGCACAATATGTGCGCAATGGAGTATATCTACTTCGCACGCCCCGATAGCGATATCGACGGTTGCAACGTTCACGCCTTCCGCAAGGAGTCGGGACGTCGTTTGTGGCACGAGGCACCAGCCGAGGCGGATATTGTGGTTGGAGTACCCGATTCGTCGCTTTCGGCTGCTATGGGTTATGCCGAGGCGAGTGGAATACCTTACGAAATGGGACTTATCAAGAATAAGTATATCGGTCGCACCTTCATTCAGCCTTCGCAGGCGTTGCGCGAGAAGGGCGTGAAGATGAAGTTGTCGGCAATACGCTCGATTGTAGATGGCAAGCGTATAGCGCTGATAGACGATTCGATAGTTCGCGGAACAACCTCGAAGCGTATTGTAACGATGTTGCGCGAGGCTGGCGCAAAGGAGGTACACGTGCGTATTGTCAGCCCTACGATGAAGTATCCGTGCTGCTATGGCGTAGATACTACAACGCTGGACGAACTGATTAGCGCAAAGCACTCTGTGGAGGAGACTTGCAAGATTATTGGTGCCGACACATTGGCATTTATGTCTGTCGAGGAGTGTTTGGCTTCGTCGAATGGCAAGTGCGCAAAGATGTGCTTCGCCTGCTTCGATGGCAAGTACCCAACCCCAATGACACACGATATTTCGGAAATTAACAAGAAAAAATAGATACAATTATGGCAGTAAATTACGAAAAAGCGGGCGTAAACCTCGAGGCTGGTTACGAGGTTGTTCGCCGAATCAAACAACACGTAGCATCGACTA
>JAZLDJ010000126.1:0-1701 GCA_045614685.1 Alistipes sp.
TACCCGCACGATTGCGCATTGGTCGCCCCATAAAGGCGTAGTAATATTTGAAAATCAATGCGTAGGCATCGACAAGAAAAAGACGCTTCACTTAATTAAAAATTAAGAATTAAAAATTAAAAATGACCTATCTATTGTCATCATTATACCACTCAGCGTAGGAAGTGGCTGTTTCGTGCAAGCGCAACGAATACAACTCGACACCTACAGGCAAGGCTCTTTGCAAACGAGCAGCAAAGTCCGAGAGCATATTCTCGCAAGTTGGTTGATAGTCGACCAACACAACCTTGCTGAACTTTGCGCCAAGCACCTCGCGCAACTCCACATTCTGCTCGGAGTCACGCAGCACAAACGAGTGGTCGAGCCTATCGACAATCTCGCGGTTGACTATGCGCTTGCGGTCTCCAAAGTCCACCACCATACCCAGCTTGGGGTCACCCTCCTCGCTGATGGGTTCACCCTTGATGGTGACGAAGAGGCGGTAGGAGTGGCCGTGAATCTCGCGGCACAAACCATCGTATCCGTCCAAGGCGTGGGCCGACTCGAACGAAAACTCCTTTGTCAATCGTATTTTTGCCATACTATCTGTCCAAATATCCAATGTGTGGCTCACGCGAGAAGGCCTCGTTGAGTGAGATATAGGTCTGGGTCTTGGTTACACCCGGAATACGCAAGATATTGTCGAAGATGGTGCGCATCAAGTGCTCGTTATCCACGCAATAGAGCTTGACCATAGCGGTGTAGGTACCCGTGATGAAGTGACACTCCACAATCTCAGGCACGAGCTTCATCTTCTCGGCTATGGCACCCAACATCATAGGATCCTGAATACTAAGGTTCACAAATGCACAGACATCGAAACCGAGCATCTTGGGGTTGACAATCATACGCGAGCCAAGCACCACACCCGTATCCTCGAGCTTCTTGATACGCTGATGAATTGCCGCACCCGAGATACCGCACTCACGCGCAATCTCGAGATAAGGCATACGGGCATTCTTGACCAAAAACTTCAGAATCTTGCGATCAATCGCATCTAACACATCCTTGCTCATAACATTTTCATTTTAGGCTTTATTTCAAAACTCCCAGCTCTTTACCGACCTCGGTAAATGCTGCAACACAACGCTCCAGCTGCTCGCGAGTGTGACCTGCCGACACCTGCACGCGGATACGCGCCTGTCCCTTCGGCACTACAGGATAGTAGAAGCCCGTAACGAATATACCCTTCTTCTGCAACTCGGCAGCAAACTCCTGCGAGAGCTTAGCATCGTAGAGCATCACCGCGCAGATGGCCGACACAGTAGGCTTGATATCGAAACCTGCTTCCAACATCTTCTCGCGGAAGAAGGCTACATTCTCGACCAAGCGGGCGTGGTGCTCGTTGCTCTCCTCGAGCATCTTGAACATCTCGATGCCAGCACCCACAACTGCTGGTGGCAACGAGTTCGAGAAGAGGTATGGACGCGAACGCTGACGGAGCATATCGATAAT
Source organism: Alistipes sp. (assembly GCA_045614685.1). Lineage (GTDB taxonomy): Bacteria > Bacteroidota > Bacteroidia > Bacteroidales > Rikenellaceae > Alistipes. The sequence goes on from JAZLDJ010000126.1 coordinate 1,495, forward strand.
CTCCTTGCGACCTGTAGTGAAACCACCAATCGCACCACCAAAGGCCTTACCGAGCGTACCTGTGAGAATATCGACCTCGCCACGGAGGTTATACAACTCGGTGATACCGCGACCTGTAGCACCCAACACACCAGCCGAGTGGCACTCATCGACCATAACCAAGGCGCGATACTCCTTAGCCAAGCGGCAAATCTCGTCGAGCGGAGC